>CAYTFO010000124.1:0-11065 GCA_964437135.1 uncultured Roseivirgaceae bacterium
TCTTCGAAAATATCAAGAAGCAGTTCTCTGTCTTTTTCAACTAGAGATCCATATAAATCATGAGGTAAAGATTCTAATCCGGCTTTCAGATCGTCTGCATTTCTAAAACTTCCATTAAAATGATAATTTCCCTTGCTGTCTTGTTCTATAATCCTTCTATTCTGGTCACTCAGTAGCTTTTGAAGTAAGTCAGATGATTTAACTCTGTCTGCAGGTATGTTATTTTTCTTTAAAAATCTTGGTAATTGTTTGTTTGGATAAAGAATATAACTGTTTTGATCTTCCCTGTAAAGCTTGCTATTTCTGAGTGAATTTAACAATTCAAGACTTTCTTTGGATGATAGAAATCCTGAACTAAGTACTGCTACCTGACCCTCGAGCATTTCATCTAAATGGTCGATTGAAACTGATTGGTCTTTGTTGACAGACATTAAATTGTAAGAATGATACATTCCGTCCTCTCTTCTATTTGCTTTGATCGAGTGATCAAGATATTCCACTATCAATGAAGAAAAATCTTTGAGACTATTTAGGTTAACCTCTACTTTTTTTCCACTAAAGCTTTGATTATAAATAACCTCCCTGTACTTACTTGCAGGAATACCCAAACCGTCGAGGACTTTCCTTTTATTTATATCAGAGAAGTTTCCGGATAGGTATTGCTTATTATCATTAAGACTCTTTTCTATACTAGTGAAGAATATTGATAATTCTTCAGATATTTTAATTTTAGTGTCTGCTTCAGATAATTCTAAGGTTTCTTTGAAAAAAACGAAAAACCTTCTCAGATAACAAAGCGTGACCATCGAAACACCATTGCCCACCAACGCATTGTTAGCATCATTCCATTCAGGTCGTTGTGTATTTAACCAGATACCTCCTTCAGGAATAAAATTTGAGATCTTTGCAAGTGTGGTTGCAAGTATTTTTTCGATAAAATTTACATGGTAAATCCTCTGATTCTGGTCCTTTAGTAATACTGAATCAGCGCCCTGAATTTTGCGGTTTCCATTGATTTCAATATCCAGCTCATCGTCAAATTCTATCGTATCTTTTGGGTTACGAAGGATTTCCTCATAAGATTTTATCCTGTAAGGCACATTGGCGTACACAAATAGCTCTTTATCAAAAAGCGTAGAAAGTTTACCCGGATAATAGTCCTCAATGAATTCCAGAAATTTCAAAAGATAAATGATCTGATGATCTCCCCAGTAACCTATGTACGACCAGGGATCATGCGGTTCAATAGTTTCCCAGTCAAACCCTCCTTTTGTAACACGGTATGGGTTATAGCCATCAAATGTGCTGGCATTCAAGAATTTGAGAATCATTCCCTCGATAAACTCCGGATAAGAATGGGCAAGCGCCTCCCAGTTTTGAAAGATATCTCTCCAGTTACCTTCATAATCCAGTATTTTAGATCCATCAATTACACTCCTTGTGTTAATAGAGAATCTGTTCCATGGTCTGCTTGGATCTCCATGTCTCCTGCTAAACATTAAAGGCAGGTATTCAATAGACAATCGCTCCAAATCAACATCATCAATGTTATCAATTATATTTCTTAACTCCTGTACAGTGAAAATTTTAGAAAGACTGGACAGGATCTGTTTATTTCTTTCGAATACATCCGGGTTTGCATTTCTGAGATATTTCTCAAAATCCCATTTTTCAATTGCATAATTATTGTCAAAAATTCCACCACGCATGATATTAAATAGTGTATTAGAATAATGACGTGTATTTCTTCTGGTATCTGAGGTTAGCTGAAGACCATCTGATGAGGATACCAACTTAGTTAAATTCTGACTCCCCAACTCGATATCATCCTCGATATTTTTATCTGATATCGTATTAGATGAAATTCTTTCAATTAAATCCACTACATCTGAAGGTCCCTGGTTTACATTGGCTATAATCTTCCAAGTTTTCTTTTCACCACCTTCTAAAGTGATTGTTGCATTAAGAAAATATGCACCTTTTTTTGCTTTTTCGTCAACTTCAGTCTGAATAGCATTTCCATGTCTGAAAGAATCCAACTGACGGGATGTAATAAGAATTTCAGGATTTTCAATACCTGCTGACCAAACAACGTTTGCCTTCAGAGCTTCACTTGGTTCGGCTCTATCGACAATGATAGAGCTTAATGTATAAATTCCTAAGCCCGCATCCTTTTCCAATTCACATTTTTTATAAGCATCAACGAGATTGCTTCTAATTTCCTGGATGCCTGCAGGAACACCATAAGGCATGATATTTTGAATACCATCCAGGATTTCAATTGATATTGGTTCGTCGGTGTTATTTGACAATTCCACCTTTCTAACAAAACCATATAAATTGCTACTGTTCCAATGGTATCTGAAAGTTAGACCGATATCATGATTGATTTCCTCAAATACGATCTTATTTCCCAGGGTATTTTTATAAATATTCCTGGTTTTTTTTACGGTATCCTGTTGACGAATGGAGAATGGTTCCCATAAATAAAAAGAATCGTCTTTTTTGATCCTAAAGATTGATTTACTTCCGGTTATTTCAGAGGATTCTGTAATAATATCATCAGTATAATAGGGAAATAATGCATGGTCTGCATCCTTTCTTCCTGCTGTAAGCCCTCCGTTGCTCGATATAAACATCCAGTGATTGGAATCACTCACGATACTCATGAAGAATGGATCCATCAAATCATGGTTGGATATCTTAAAGTAAAATTCTCCATCCAGCTCTGCTGATTGGAGTTCAATCTTAGATTTTTTTAAGCCTTCGGCTATAGTCATTAGGAATAGTTATTTTGTCTGATTCTAGGTTTATAAAAAAATAACAAGTCGAGCCCATAAGGCCCGACTTGAAATATGTGTTAATTATTCACATGTTGCATCAAATGCTACAGTTGCTGTTTCACTAGCACCGAAGTTATGTGATTGCCAATTACCTCCAAATGAAGCTTTACTCCACAACCAGTAAAGATCTACAGTTGCAGGTGCTCCATCCGGGAAGAAAAATTCAGCAACCCATGTTCCATCAGCATCATCATCATTAGCAGCCACTGAAATACCAGGTACAGGACTCCAGTCTCCGGCAGGTAATACTAATGCATCAACAGGGTCAGCATCAGCAGAAGTCACTTCAATTCTCATTGTCTGTGCATCAACATTAAATATTGATACAAGTACATCAGAACCAGCGTCTCCACCAAATGCTTTTACATTCGTATTACAGAAAGCCTGAGTTTCACCTCCGCCGCCTCCGCCAGATTTTTCAGCGATTTCGATATCATCGATGTAATATGTTCCAGCTACTGTTGTATTTACATTTGACCCGTCATCGTCAGGTTTGATTGCTATTTGATTGTAAACACTAGGATCGCCAGGGAAAGCAGAAAATTCAAATTCTACCTCCGTCCAAACATTAGCATCTGCTACCACAACTGTCTGAGGAGCTGGATTACCAGTTACAGGATCTGTTTGTGGACTAAGTAATAATTCAAACTTGAATGTAGTATTAGGCTTGCTGGAGTAGATTTTTGCTTTAATGACTTTACCAGTTATATCGAATGCTCCTGCTGGGAATGCATTCTGAACACCTGCAAAGAAATCAGCACCAACTGCTTTGTCTAATCTCAGTGCAAAATCTGAAGTGTTAATTCCAGTTTTATCCGGATTCTCATCTATTGCAACAGTTAAACCAGCACCAAAAGTACCATTACCCGCTTCTGCAGATGGAGTACCCAGGAATGTTTCACAACCTTCAAAGTTTACTGGTAAAGTTGTAGCAGCAACTAGTTCAGTATCACATCCGTTGGAGCCGCCTCCACCGCCACTACCGCCGGCTTCCTGAGAAATATCGTCTATGTAGAAATCTCCTGCAGAAGTTCCAGGACCATCTACAAACACTGTGATTTGGCTGTAAGAACCTGAAGCTGCGCTGAAGTCAAATTCAAGCTCCTGCCATCCGTTTGTAGTTGCTGTTGCTGCTACTTCAACAGGTGGAGCACCATTTTCGAACTTCACCAACACAGGAATATCAGCTGTTGGTGTATTGAATCTCATCTTAATGATTTTATCAGTACTGAAATCAACCGGAGTACCTAAGAAGAATGAAACTCCTTCAAAAGCTGCACCTGAATTAGTAATTTTACCAGCAGTATTGGTCTCATCACTTGGATCAGCTGCAAATTCAAATGCTGCTCCACTGAATACAGAGAATACTTCTTCCTCATTTTCAAAATCAAATGGTAATGCTGCAGTATTTTCCGAGATTAGTTTTAGTGAGATATTATCCAGGACAACGACACCTACATCAGCACCCATATCAAATATTATTCGGCTGTTTTCTGAGCCAAAGTTTGCAGTAAATTGATAAGTAAATCTTTCTTCGGTATCCGAAAGAGTAACTTCCTCTGCAACATTAGTAAACGGAGCCTCATTCAGACCTATACCCACTAAAATTGTTCTGGAATTTCCCTCACCTGTAGAAGCATTGAAAGATAGCTCATAGGTATTACCCAGGCTCATTGAAATTACCTGACTCAGATTAACATCAAATGGATTTCCAGCAGTTTCAACGTTAGCGAAATTGAAGAAATTACCTCCATCTTCCTGAACATTCGCTGCATTTCCAATCCAGCCATTGGTACCGTCATCAAAAGTTCCATTTGTAACAAGACCTGCATCGAATGTCACAGTTACTGTTCTTGTCACTTCCTCAGCTGCATTTCCAGCTGCATCACTTACATTATAAGTGATAACATATTCACCTGGTTGAAGTGTATTTACTTCGCCTTCTACTTCGATATTCTCGGTAATTGTACCATCTACATTATCTTCAGCTGTTGCTCCCGGATCTGTAAACTCTTCACCAATTGCTATTGAAATAGCGGCATCTCCTACTAATGTAATCACAGGTGGTTGATCATCAACTGCGGCTGCAGAAATTGTAATAACTTCAGATGCTTCATTTGAACCTGAACCGTTTGTTGCGGTAAGTGTAACAGTAAAATCACCAGATTCTGTGTAGGTTTTAGTTGGACTTTCAACGATAGAGGTTGTTCCATCACCAAAACTCCACTCATATGTATTATCTTCACCTTCAGAAGTATTGGTAAAGGTTACGACCGCACCATTTACTTCCGAGGTAAAACTTGCTACCGGGGGATCAATCGGATCGTCCTCTTCGCAGCTCATTAAAAAAACCACTGTTCCTAATGTCAGAAACAGAGCTACTTGTCTAAATAGTTTGTACTTCATATTGAATTGTTTATTGATTGAAATTTATTGATATAATCTTACATAGTCTATTATCATTTTCTGTGGAAAACGGCTATTATCGCTCGGAGAACCTACATAGGTACCTCCTACTGCAACATTTAACAGCAGAAAGAAATCATTATCGAAAACCCACTCACTATCGCCTGGTAAATCGGCCGGAGTTAGCTGTTGATACAATCTGTCGTCTACAAAAAAGTCGATAAAATCAGGTCCCCATTCTATCGCAAATACATGAAATTCTGTGTCGAATCGGCCTTCTTCTAATGCATAATTTCTGGATATTGCTTCTCCCGCTGAATAGCCAGGTCCATGGATGGATCCAGCAATTTTTCTGGGCTCCTGACCTCGAAGCTCCATTATGTCAATTTCACCGCATTGTGGCCAGTTTACCTCATCTATATTAGAGCCTAACATCCAAAATGCTGGCCATAAGCCCTGACTAAAAGGAGTTTTTATTCTGGCTTCTATTCTACCGTATGTTTGTTCAATTTTACCTGCCGTAGTAATCCTTGCTGATGTATATGAACTACCTTCAAACGATTCCTGAATCGCAGTAATTACCAGATTTCCATTTCCGTCCAATGAAACATTTTCAGGACGATCAGTATAATATTGAAGTTCCTGATTGCCCCATCCGTTATCCCCTGTTCCTATATCAAAATTCCAGAAACTTGGATCCGGAGCTCTTCCGGCAGCACCACTAAATTCATCTGACCATACAAGGTCATAACTTCTGTTGGGAAGGTCATTTGAATCGCAACCCAGGAAGAGCACTAATGATCCTAACACAGATAGATTTAGAATTTTCTTTACACTCATTTTCATCATCTTTCTCTCTTTTTAATAATAATTGTCTTTATGGTCTGTAGAAATAGACATTGTCTACATAAATACTTTGGATAGTTGCATCGGAAATAAAGAATATCAAATCAATATCGTCAGTACCCCCAAGTCCGGAAAAATCTGAAAGAGGAATGTCATAACTCACCCATTCTTCTTCCAACAGAGGACTGTAGTTTCCAAGGTTAACTGCACCTGTAGTCTCTGTCGGACCATTATTATTGATAATTTGCAGACGTAAAAAATCTCCCGGGTTTACCGTTTCTCTTACATTTATATCTACATGTATATGTGTCATATCCGAAGCATCAACATTTGGTGAATTGAACATGTTGATACTTACGAAATTTAATTGCGTGTAACTTATAATATTTTCACTTTCTATGTTAACAGCTCCACCCTGGGTAGTGGCAAATTGGAAAAATCCATTATAATTATCTACCTGAACATTCTCATAAGCATCACTGAAGATTGAAACAACATCATCAGCATCTCTTGCAGGTGGTGTAGGTGCTCCCAGAAAAGCTCCACTGGAGACCACTGTCAAAGAACCTTGTGCCTCAACTGCATCATCACCCTGACCCAGGGTTGCAGTAATGGTAGAAGTTCCAGCACCTAGTATTGTTACTCTTCCCAATTCATCAACATCCACAACAGTCGGGTCAGAGGAAACAAAATTGTAGTATGCGGGTGAAGCACCTACTGTAACATCAGTTCCGTCAACATTTGATGTGAAATTGGTGCCTGTCACGTTAAGTGTTACCCCATTAAAAGTATTTACTACTTCATCCTCACCATCCATAATAGTAGCTAAGGGTTGTGCTACTGTTGAAAGATTTTCAAATTTCAATTCATCAATCCAAAATGAATATCCAACTTCCTGACCTTCTTCACCTATACCTCCTGCACTGAAAATAAACATCTCTCTAACTTCAGTTAATTTGGAAGCATCAGGGATTGGAATTATAAATTGTTTCCAATTATTGGTTAACCTCAGATTATTTAGTAAAGTGAGATATTCAAGACCAAAGCCAGCAACACTTACAATAGCAGATTGAGAAGATCTAGCATAAAATGTCAGTGCATTAAAGTTTGTGAGATTCCTGGCACCACCGTCTACAACAAATGCTGCACCCGCAAAACTACCACCTGGATCGTCAGCATCCGGCACATCAATACGAATTGAAGATGTACTTTCAAACCCCTCTGTATCATCTACAGAAAAAACGTCCGGCTTTGCTCCATCAGCTACAAATGGGAAATAGAAATTAGTCCCCATTCCAATAAATCCATCAAGGAAAATATCACCATTAGATGGGAATTCTGCATTAGGAAGCGGCTGCTCTTCACGCTCACAGGCTACAATACCTAAAAGAAGCATTGTGAAAATCAAAACCTTCGATAACTTTATATTACTATATATCTTTTTCATTTTTTTGCTCGTTTTCAAATGATTCAACTTTTATCTACCAATGTTTATATGAACATAAGTTCGTATCTCCCATTCATTTCCCAGGCCAACACCTGCAGGTGGAGCAACGGCATCAGGCGAAGTAGGATCCTGCTGATATATATATCTAGGTGAGAATCGATCAAGTGATCTCCAGTTGAACATTACACCTAGCTGGGTACTTGGAAGAATAAACCAGTCAGGCTTCCCGACAGTAGTAGAAATATCAGCCATAACCTGCAATGGGAAAGTAAGGTTGAAATCACGGTGATAATCAAATGGTCCCCAGTCATCTATTTTAACGAAAGAGTTGACTTTGATTCTTTTATAAATAACTCGGAAATCACCTCCGTATCGGGTAATAAGTCTATCATCACTACCTCTTGCCTGACCTGTTCCACCATACACATTTGCTATCATACCTAAATCAGGATTTAATTTGGAAACAATTCTGGCATATGCTTCCCAAAGGTCCTCAGCAGGTGCAGCTCCAGGAAATGCAAATGTGGTACGTCCATCGGGTAAAATACCTATGGCTGCATCCTGAGAAGTGGGAAGATGTCTAAATACAAAACCAGTACTAATCGCTAGTTTTGCATCTTCTGTTCTGTCATTATCCCACGCATACATCCATGAGCCTGGAGTCAGGTCATAAGTAAATTGAATTTCCCCTGCTGTCATTTCCCTGTTACTTCGAACTACGAAAGGATCATCCTGAATATTTCTGAGTCTGGCTGGAGCCGGAGCATCGCCTGGTATCGGATCCACCAATGGCCTTTGCCATAAGAAATTTGGTGCTATCACCAGATTTCCTATTGTATAAGTAAAACCTGAGAGGATATTATTGTGGTTACCATTACCACTTTCTTTCAACCTCCAACCTGTAAAGGTCTGTGTGTAGTCACCACCATTTTGGGCTACTAGACCCATCGATGCAGCCTGACCATACCAATTAATAGGTCCAATCGAATACGTCAATTTCACTTTACCTCCCCAGGTATCTGAACTCCTTACTTCATCCTGAAGAACCTGATAGTTTCCTTCTGTTCCTCTCACAACCTGAAACTCTCTGCCTACCAGAGGTTGACCTCCCCACATACCACCAATCTCAACTCCAAGATTTTTAATTTCTTTTTTTAGGTGAAGTGTTGCTCTACGGGTTCTTGGCATGGGTACTGCTATCGAACTTACCGCCGGTTCAGCGTTATCCACATCCTCATGGAATATACCCGTAACATCTATACCTCCAATGTTTTTAGTATACTTTACCAGCACTGCAGGGTTTGCCGCCCACCACAGCTCTCTACCATACGCTACCTTTAAGCCTTTGAATTGCTTTTTACCTTCTATTTCAAACCCGTTTGGCGCTAAACCATTATAAATGTCAATATTAGGACCGTAGTTTGCCTCCGGATATAAACCAAAGAAGTCGCCTTCATATCCCCAGTGGTAATGACCTGTTCGATAAAATCCATCTAATTTGAAGTACTTATGATCCCAACTATATTCCGCCCGATAAACCTGTATCCTGTTATTTGATTCAGTTGTAACAGGACCCTGGGGCGTGTTAACTGTCAGGGGCCGGGCTCTATTTTCATAAAATATCTCATTAATTGGGTTAGTAGCAATACTTCCTACAATGTTTGTAGTCACACTACCTCTTATATTATCAGTAGGTCTTGCCTCTACTCCGATATAATACGATTCCATATTATCGAACCCCTGCTTATCCGGAAAGGAAGTTGCGAGCGGGCTGGTTGCTAAAGTAGGGTCAGGATCTACAGGAGTGGTTGTAAGATATCCACCTGTGTTGAAAGTAGTGAACTCAGCCCGTAGTTCACTAATTCTTAGCTTTCCCCCTTGTTCTGATTCTAAAGCTGCTTTATCTCCTCTTGCACTGGAAACCGCTTCCATTATAGATATATCTGCAAACTGATTGACTAGCTTACCTAATGTCATTCCTTCTTCATAAGGATTGATACTATGAGCATCTTTAAGTGCGTAATATGCTGCACGAGGATACAACTGATATAGCCCGGCTGCATTCGTTTGGCCCTTAGCGCAGATACCAAACCATTCCTCATTCATGTTATTTTCTCCTTCCACATGGTCAAATGCATATCCTCCATTTGCCCATGATGGACTTGTATTATGAATGGATAAATCTTCTGTCTGTCCCTGTTTCCACCATCCATCACTAAATTGGAATGTATAACCTCCGATAGAATTACCAGACTTACCTAAACCTGCGGCATTTTCATATATTTCCTGCCAGTTTTTAAGATCATAGTAAGCCTGAGCTTGCTGATCTTCTCTGTTTTCTTTTGCATTGTAAGCATCTGAACCAAACTCAGTAAACAGAATAGGTTTGCCGATTTCATCCTCCACTCTTTGAAATGCATCTCCAAAAGACTCTCCCCTATACATGTTTGTTCCATATATATCTATATCCGGACACTCCACCTGAATGATTTCCAGAAAAAGCAAATCACCATTACAAATTGCTATTGGATGGGAATCATCAATCTGTTTCATAGCAACTACGGCTTCATTGAAAAGTCTGTACATGTCCATAGCCCTGGTTGTTGATTTTCGATCCTCAATTGGAATATCTTCCGTTTCAGCTCCTTCCCAGAATAGCCCGTAGTTATTTTCATTTCCTAATAAGAATAGAAGTAAACCAGGTGTGTTTTTATATTCCTCAACAAGTTCGGTAGTTTCCTTCAATAAAAGTTCCCGAACCCTTGGATCACCGTATTCTGTATTTGCCATCCAGGATCCGTCTATCGTCAATCCATATCTTCCAAAAGAATGATTGAGCATTGTGTAGATGCCATAATTTTCATAAATGTAAGTGATCCATTTCGCAGGAACACCAGTGTACATCCTTACACTATTTACACCCATATTGCGTAGTAAAGACATTTCTGCATCCAAAGCTGCTTTAATTAGATCTTCGGGTTGATTCCATAAACTGTAATTGAAATTGGTGCCTATTGGGAAATAATCCCAGTTCATTCCATTTACCATAAATGGTTTACCGTCCACCATTAAACGTCTTCCATCCGCTTCATCTGTTACATACACTCTTTGAGACTGTGCTGTAAGAGATGTTGTAATAAGTATGAGTAGAAATAAGGATAAAAACTTCTTCATGAGGTCTTGTGTTTTGGTTTTTTATCTGAGCGAAATAAAACGCTACTCAACATTAATAATATGTTAAATTAAATGTCAAAAATTAAAAATCCATAAATTTCACCACTACAAATAGGCTACATAACAATCGTTTGCAATTTGAAAACGATTGGTTTATCAAATTTCTAATTTCTTAATTGTGATAAAAAGATGGCTTTGAGTACAGGAAAGTAAATTTTAAATGTATTTGTATATACTTTTCATTAATCAACTTAAGTAACTAATAGCTAATCTAGTATCCACGAATAGTGCTTCTTTTAGTGTTTAGGTTTGACTATTATTAGTTTTTTTCCATATCTTTTCTATGGCT
>CAYTFO010000125.1:0-10880 GCA_964437135.1 uncultured Roseivirgaceae bacterium
GGTGAATTCCGGATGGCATCATATCTTTCCAGATAGGTACATTCCGGCAATACAACATCTGCATATCCGGTTATTTCCATCGGCATCGTATCAATCACAACTAAAAATTCAAGTTGCTCGATAGCCTGCAGTGTTTTCTTTTGATCTGGTAAAGTGTGAATTAGATTAGTGCCATTTACAATCCATGCTTTGAAGTTACAGGCAGCATCCACTCTTGGAATGGTAGCATCGCAGATACCATTTGATAATATTTCTGATGCCAGATTGTACTGCCCGGGGAATGCATCTCTCCAGGTTCTTTTAGGCTCTGGATACGGAGGATGTGGAAAGTCTGGGATACTTACTTTTTCCGGCATATAAAAACCACCTCTTCTTCCCCAGGATCCAAGTAGCGCATTAAGTATAGCTATAGCCCGGGATCTTTGAGTATCATCACCATACCAGGTTACATGTCTGCCGGGATGTATGATAACAGCTGGTGCAGCCTGTGCCATTTCACGAGCAGTATCTCTGATGACCTGCGGATCAATGGTTGTAATTCCATAAGCCCATTCGGGAGTATAGGACTGTACATGCTGTTTTAACAAGTCGAATCCATAGGTGTATTTTTCTACATAATCTTTATCGTATAGCTCATCTTTGATGATTACATTCATCCAGGCCAGCAACAATGCGATATCTGTTGCCGGTTTTATAGGTAGCCAGAACTTTGATTTACTTGCTGCGGTAGAAAAGCGGGGATCAACAGTAATGATACTGGCTCCTTTATCGATCGCATCCGACATTTCCTGAACCTGACCATTGTGCATATTTTCGCCAATGTGAGACCCGATAAGAACCAGGCATTTTGTATCTCGTATATCTACTCGCTCAGGTGAAAGAACAGGTTCACCAAAGGTTGCAGTAAATCCAACCTCTCTTGGTCCACGACACTGAGCAAAAGAAGGAGCAGTAATATGAGGTGAACCATATGATTTTAATAAATGACCCAAAAACTTACCACCGGAGCCGTGAGTAAATAATGCTACACATTCAGGACCATGTTCTTTTTTGATTCGTTGCAGGTTTTTTCCGATCAACTCTAATGCTTCATTCCAGGAGGCTTTTTTAAATACCTGCTTCCCATTTTCTTCTGTTCGGATCAAAGGATGTTTGAGGCGATCTTCATCTGTGTACATCCCGACTCCTCCCGTTCCTCTTGGACACAAACGGCCATTGCAATGCGGATCATCTTCATGGCCTTCGATTTTCCAGATTTCATCTTTTTCATTCTTCACTACCCAGCCTGCACATTTCCAGAAACAGATTTCACAATAAGTGGGAGTTTTTGAGGTCGCTTTTGCCAGAGGAAGTTCGCCATTCATGACACTTCCGGTAGCCCAGTTAAATGTTGCAGTACTAACAGCTGCTGCTCCTGTAGTGGCTCCGGCGATTTTAAGAAATTCTCTTCTGCTTGCTTTCATTTAGCTGAAATTATGAATGCAAGGTACGATTGGCCATAACCTGAAATCATGATAAAAATCAATCCTCACATATGACATTTGGATCATATGTACATATATAAAAGAATCAACTAGACAGAGTGTCTATATTTGCATATTCTTCAATAAATATGAAGCAGTTTAATTTAAGTGTTCCTCCCGAAGTTGGATATGATTCAAAAAGTCTGGATTTATATCTAAAACAGCATAAAATTGTCAGAGATGGCCATTTCTATCGAATTGAAAAACGTTCGATAGATGCCCGCAAAAGAAATGTTAAGGTTAATCTCAGAATTGCCATAGACGACCGACCTGTAGGACTTGACTTTGTCGAATATCATCGACCTGATCAGGTTGTAAAGGATGATAAAAGACTGATAATTGTCGGTGCAGGACCTGCCGGTATGTTTGCAGCTTTGCAGGCAATAGAAATGGGAGTGAAACCCATTATCATTGAACGTGGGAAAGATGTAAGAGCCAGAAGAAGAGATCTTGCAGCTATCAATAAAGATCATGTTGTAAACCCGGATAGCAATTATTGTTTTGGTGAGGGTGGAGCAGGCACCTACTCAGACGGAAAGCTTTATACCCGTTCCAAAAAAAGAGGCAGCGTACGTAAAGTCTATGAAATACTTGTATCACACGGAGCAACTGAAGAAATTCTTTATGAATCCCATCCACACATCGGTACCAATAAACTTCCAAAGTTAGTAGCTGAATTAAGACAGACTATTTTGGATCATGGTGGTGCGATACACTTCGAATCAAAGGTTGAGGATTTGATTCTTTCCAATGAAAACATAGACGGAGTGGTGCTTGCTTCAGGGGAAGAAATTCGGGGTGATGCTGTAATCCTGGCAACCGGACATTCAGCAAGGGATATATTCCGATTACTAAAAAAACGGAATGTCAAAATTGAAGCCAAACCATTTGCTTTAGGGGTAAGAATAGAGCATCCACAGGCATTAATTGATTTGATCCAATACCATTGTGATATTCGGAATGAATACTTGCCGGCATCATCCTATTCGCTCGTTCATCAAAGTAACCTTTCAAAAAAAGACCGCGGTGTTTTTTCTTTCTGTATGTGTCCGGGGGGATTTATTGTTCCGGCTGCAACATCACCAGGAGAAATTGTAGTAAATGGGATGAGCCCCTCCCGGAGAAACAGTAAATATGCAAATAGTGGAACAGTAGTAGCAGTTGAGTTGGAAGACTTACCTGCTTATGAAAAGTATGAAGAGCTGGCTGCCATGGAGTTTCAGGCGGATGTCGAAAAGAAAGCCTGGGAGCTGGGAGGTAAAACTCAGGTAGCCCCTGCACAACGTCTGGTCGATTTTGTAGAACGAAAAATCTCTGCCTCACTCAATGAGACTTCCTATCAACCAGGTTTGGAGTCAGTACAAATGCGTGAAGTGCTTCCTCATTTTATAGCAGAGAGATTACGTCAGGGCGTTGTAGCATTTGGAAAAAAGATGAAAGGTTACCTTACCAATGAGGCGCAGATGATCGGTGTGGAAAGCAGGACATCTTCACCAGTTAGAATTCCGCGTGACCGGGAAACCACTGAACATGTGGAATTAAAAAGATTTTTTCCATGTGGTGAAGGCGCGGGATATGCCGGTGGTATTGTATCAGCAGCCATGGATGGAATGAGATGTGCAGAAAATGCAATAAAAATGTATATTAGAGCAGATGAAAATCAGACTTCTTGATAATAACCTTAATGTTCGTTTAGAACCGGAGGATTTAACCCTGCTGGAAAGTAATGGGATCATTAAAACGCATTTGGAATTTCCCAATCGTACTTTATTTGTTTATCTGGAAGTACTGGAGATGCCAGATATACAAGTTGATTACACGGAGGAGGGTATACAGATTTATTTACCCGAAGAAGAATTAGCCGATCTTATCAATACCCGCAGAGTAGGATTTACTTCTGAACATGGAAAAATCACCGTTACAATTGAAAAGAATTTACCAAAACGCCGAAAGTAATTTGTTTCAGATCCAGGAGTCATTATGAGGTTCTTGTGAAAAGAAAACCAGAATACCAGAACACAAGTTTACCCGACTGAGGAACGAATGTGGGCACACCAGAACACCAGTATAACAAACATCAGTTTCTTCCCTTCCCAATCTCATTAGAAAAGACAGGATCATGAGTTAGTTTGAGAGTTCAAATAAACTAAAAACCCATGATTGCTACAATTGATAAACAAAAGGATCTTGCAGGACCGGGTATAGGTAATTATGAGGAAGTTGAGAAAATACTACCTCAAAACTATCGGTCACTGTTGAACCCCAATGAAACCCAGCGTGCGTTGACGGACTTAAAAAATTACATTGAAGAGGGTTTGTCGCGCGAACTGAACCTGATCAGGGTTCAGGTACCCCTGATTGTTGATAAGTACAGTGGAATGAATGACTATCTGGACAGAGATGGTTCCAGAACACCTGTGGAATTTCACATCAACAATGACCACAATAAAAATCCAATAGATGCTCAGGTAGTACAGGCTGCAACAAAATGGAAAAGATTTGCCCTTCAACAATTTGAAATGAAGGCAGGAGAGGGATTATTTACCGATATGCATGCTGTTCGAAAAGATTACTTCCTGGATCATGATCACAGTGCATACGTAGATCAGTGGGACTGGGAAAGAGTGATTACAGAGAAAGAACGTAACCTCGACTATCTGACCAAAACAGTCGAAAAGATATGGAAAGTTTTGAAAAGTGCAGAACAATTTATTTTCAATAAATATCCAAAACTAAAGGATCCCAAATATCCTGAATTACCGGAAAAACTGACTTTCATACATGCAGAAGAGCTGCTGGAAATGTATCCTGATCTTCCAAGAAAACAACGGGAAACTAAGATTCTTCAAAAATATCCTGCTGTGTTCATATATGGTATCGGTTGGACTCTTGATGATGGATATCCACACGAAATGCGTGCACCTGATTATGATGACTGGGTAACTCCTACAATATCCAAAAACGGAAAACTGATGCATGGTCTTAATGGTGATATTTTGGTTTGGAATCCTGTAACACAAAGAAGACATGAACTCACTTCAATGGGAATCAGAGTTGATAAAGAAACATTGAAAGAGCAGTTGACTATTACGAATCAATTAGACTTTTTGGAAATGCCGTACCATAAAATGATACTGAATGATGAAATACCATTGAGCATTGGTGGTGGCATTGGCCAATCCAGGGTTTACATGTTACTCCTGAAAAAAGCTCATATTGGAGAAGTAAGTGTAACTGTATGGCCTGAAAAATTAAAGCAAATATGTCGGGAACATAATATTTATGTTCTTGAGTAAGTGCTGAATTTTTTCATCAACTATGAAGCCGCCGGTTATAGCCGGCGGTTTTTTTGTTTTTGTGATTTTTTCTGAAATAAGTTGTACAAAGAAAAGTACTATTTGCTGGGATCAGATGATTAATTCTCAAAGAATAAATAAAGCCTACAGTTCAAATAACGCTTCCATCACACTCATTCCTTCTCTCTTATTTTTCATCACAATTACAGGTAAATATTGATCGTGTTCAATGACAGATTCGGTTATACTTCCAAGGATGAAATTGGAAAACGCATTTCTTCCTTTGGAGCCAATCAGGATTGCATTGACTCCATGCGATACCGCATATTCATTGATAATCACATGAAGATCTATCTTGTTTGTACAAGCGAATTCAAAATCAAGATTCTTTAAGTCGAATTTATGTTTTTCAACAAATTTTCTCGCTTCTTTTTTCGCATTTTCACGCATTATCTCATCGAATTCTTTAAAGGACTTACCGGTTTTGGAATATCCCTGAGGAACTTCATACGCATTAAGTGCGATGATTTGCATATCCTTAAATTGAGACTGCATAAATTCAACTCTTTTTAAAGACAATACTGAACTATCTGAAAAATCTATCGGAACTAATATTTTATCAAGTTTTTCAGGAATATGTTCAGGAATCATAGCGACAGAACAGGGTGCAGCTCTTACGATTTTTTTAACAATGGTAAGATTAGCCTGCTTGTTGTTTTTTCTACCCAATACCAACAGGTCGATTTCTTTTTGTTTTACAGTTTTCAGAACCTGTTCGGCAGTTTTCCCTTCTCTGATCAGAATTTCAGTTTTGACACTCTGGTCTATCTCAGCCTTATTTTCTATTTCAAATTCAATGGATTTTTCGAGTGTTTCATCTACGGGAGCCATCAAACCGGGATAGTTTTTGGCTATTTCTTCCGGAAGCTCAAGATCATTGGCAACGTGTAAAAAATAGATAACATCCGGATTTAATATTTGGCTTATTTTCGAAATATATTTCAATAAAGCCTTATCATGAGATGTAAGATCAAGTGAAACTAAAAGTCTTTTTAACGGGTATACTTCCATTTCTTAGGTTTTAGTCTAAAATACCCCAGAAAAAACAGTTTTGCAAAAAGTGTAAAAAGCATTTTTAGTCAATGCTTGTATAATAAGTATTTTGCTTTGAAAACTTTCTTTGTAAATCTTTTCTACCTCTTTTTTGTGTATCCACTAAAAGAAAGTAAATATTTAACTCCCAATGATCTTTCAGGTCTCCATGCTTCCGCAACATGAGTCATTTCTCTTTCTAAATTGGGTCCTTCTGCTAGATCATAAGCTTCTATCATGGCTTTTTTCAACTGATGGTCTTTTGGATTGAAAATATCTCTACGTTCCAATGTAAATAATAAAATCATATCACCTGTCCATTCACCAATACCTGAGATCGTGGTAAGTTTTTCCCTAACCGATTCATCATCCATAACATGCCAGTCTAGACTATCGTAATGATTTTCGATCCAGTGTGTTGCAAGGTTTTTATACGCTTTCAGCTTGTTTGATGCAATTTTCTTTTTAGCGAACTCATGAGGGTCAAGAGAAAGCAGGAGTTCGGGAGTGGGTAATTCTCCGTTGAGAAGTTCCATTAGCTTTTTCAAATAAACACCTCTGGACCGATAATGGATTTGCTGATCTGCAATGCAGGATACCAGGTCATAAAAAACAGAGTGAGTATTATCGTATATAAATGGTTCTACCAGTTTTGAAATTTCGTACAGAACCGGGTCATTTTGAGTATTCAGGAAATTAGGCACAGAGGGATAACTACAATATTTAAAAGTATGTTCACCTGATTATTAGCACTTGATCAGGCTGGTAATAAATGCAATCACAAGAAAAATAATAACTGAGAATAGAAAAATCCATGACCCTAATCCGGCATACAATATTCCTCCTGCAAGTAATCCAATGATACTCGCCAAACTCCCGGCACTACTACCATAGCCGTGTACAGCTCCCTGGTATTTTTCTCCTGCCAGTGAAGACAAAATGGAAAGAAAAGAAGGCCACATAATGCCATTTCCAATAGAAAATAGTACACCGCCAGCAAAAACTGCAACATCAATATCTCTGGTAAACAAGTAAAAGGAACCCGCGAGAATCACGTTTCCAGTGATAACGAGAGTTTTGTCCGTTATTTTATTGGATAATTTGAACAAAATGGGACCCTGTACGATCACCATTACCCCACTTAGAACAGAGAAGAAAACTCCTATTCTGAAAATATCCCATTCCAAAAACTGAACTGAGTGTACAGGAAATGCTACATAGAAGAAATTAAATGCCAGATAAATGAGGAAGTATAATCCGATCAGTAACGGTATATTCTTAAGCTTTAGAATCTGCCAGAAAGAATGCTTCACCCTTTCCTGTGTTTCGGTTTTTTCAGTTGAAAATTTTAAGGATTCTTTAAGCCTGAAGGCAATAAGGAATATCGCAATAAAGGATATTAACAAGGCAACAATGACGGGTAAAATATTACCCAATTGAGTAGATCCGAGAATTCCAGCAATGGCCGGTCCAATTACAAATCCCAAATTAGAAGCTGCAGACATCTGACCAAAATTTTTCTTACGATTCTTATCGTTTGAAATATCGGATAGATAGGCATTGGCTACTGAAATATTCCCCCCGGTTATCCCATCTAATGCCCTTGCAATGAAAAGCAATAACAAGGGAATAGTCAAAATGAAACTTCCCAACCATTTGGACTCTACTGAAAGCATTTGTTCATTGGGAAGTAATAATGCCACCAGAAAGATCACCCAGGCTAAAAAAGTACCGGCCTGACTCAATAATAGTATTTTCTTTCTTCCTACATTATCTGACCAGCTACCTAAAATGGGGGCACCTATTAGCTGAAAAAAGGAATATGTTGCTCCTAAAATTCCGTAGATTACCTCATTTCCTCCCAAATCAAGGACTAATATCACCAGGAAGGGGAGTACAATACTGAAACCAAGTGAACCAATAAAATTGACGAGTAAAATAGGAAAGATGGTAGTTTTGTTATTGATTTCCACTGGTTTGGCGAGTTTTTGGATGAATGAGTAAAATAAAACTTTTTAACTTTATTATGCTTATTGAAATAGGTGTTTAGATTATTTACGCTGTTAATGGTATATGAATCCTCGTAAAACTTTTGTTGGCTTTATTTCTCTGCTTGTAGTTTGGATGATTCCAATATCTCAGATCAATGCGCAGGTTAATTCTGTAAGGCAGATAGTAAAAAATTTTACGGATTTTCAGGCAAGTGCTCCTCAGGAAAAACTATATATCAAGACGGACCGTGAGGCTTACTGGCCGGGTGATACAATTTGGTTTAGTAGTATATTGGTAGACGGTCATCTTCATTTACCTTCCAGTATAAGCCGGGTTTCATATGCGGAGTTTATCCACCAAAATGGAGAGATACTCTACACAGAAAACCTGCTTTCGAATGATCAGGGCTTTAGTGGAAACCATTTTGTTTTGAGTGATACACTATCTGCCGGAGTATACCAAATGCGCGGATATACCAAATACATGCAAAATTTTGATTCTGAATATTTTTTCGATAAACCCATTTACATATTGGATAGTGAGGATGCTCTTACGACACCTGCGGGTAATGATAGGATAGCGGAAGTAAATATTGGAGTGTTTCCAGAGGGTGGA
The DNA here is from genome assembly GCA_964437135.1 of uncultured Roseivirgaceae bacterium. Lineage (GTDB taxonomy): Bacteria > Bacteroidota > Bacteroidia > Cytophagales > Cyclobacteriaceae > CAYTFO01. The sequence goes on from CAYTFO010000125.1 coordinate 8,519, forward strand.
ACTATCGTAGCAGGGATAGAAAAAAGAGTAGCGATTCAGGTTAGAGATGCATTTAACAACCCCATTTCCGGAAAAGGAGCCATCCTCAATCAATTTGGAGAAAAGATTACCTCATTTACTACTGAACATGAGGGGATGACCTCTGTAGTTTTCACCCCAAAATCAGGGGAGTCTTATTTTGTACAGTTTGACTATAGCAATTTATCGTTTTCTCAATCTTTTCCGGATATTGATGAGGAAGGATATAGCATGTCCGTCATTCATAATTACGACAGGGTATATGTCGTAGTACTGGGAAGCCAGGATATAAGTTTTGAAAATAGTTTATTGCTTGTTCAATCCAGAGGAATCATTTCTTCTGCCAGTTACCTGAGTCGGGAGCAGGACTTTTTCTTTGCTTCTTTTCCAAAAGATGAACTCCCGGTCGGCATCAACCAGATGACATTCTTTGATCCATTGGGGTTCCCCAGATGCGAGAGATTATTATTGGTTCATAATACTTCGGAAAGCCCGGAGATGACGATTGAATTGGCAAATAAAGAATTATCCAGTAGGTCAGAGGTTAAGGGAGAGTTTAATATTAAAAGCGTAACTCAGCGTGTAAATGGTGGAGTAAATATTACCGTAATACCCTACAATGAATACATAGATTTTGGGAAAAATGTCAACTGTTACCTGAATCTGTCATCAGATTTGGTGGGTAGTATTAGCAATCCCAATCAATATTTCGATCAATCGGATACTGATCTTATTAAAAAGCAGGATTTATTGATGTTGACGCATGGCTGGAGAAGATTTGACTGGGATGAAGTATCCCAACGAAATTTCAGAAAGATCAAAAACAAACCGGAAACCGGTTATACCATAGAAGGCAAAGTATCTGGATATGTTTTTCGAAATAATGAAAAAAGTAAGAAGATAAGTCTGACTTTTCTGGAGGATGTGAATGTAGAGTTAGAGAAAGAATCGGATGAAGATGGATACTTTAGGTTTGATGGGTTGGAAATTTACGACGAAGCTACGGCTGTAATACGAACAGTTCCTGAAAAAAAGAAAAAGGTAGTAGATTATAATACTTTTATTGAGTTATTCGGTCGAAAAGCACCTGCTGTAGAGCAGAAAAACTACCCACCACTGGAAGCAGACCCAAATAAGCTATTTGCACTATCAGCAAAGAAGGATAACATAGATAAGATTGAAAGAGCATATGGCAATAATGTAATTATGCTGGATGAAATTGATATAGAAGGAGAGAGTGCTGCGGACATACAATACAAGACAGGATATTCTCAACCGGATTTTAGAATTTTCCCGGATTCACTGGAAGGAGTGGAGAGCATGCAATCCGTTTATGATGTTCTTAAAAGAGTATCTGTGCCTGGCGTAAGGGTTGTTGGAGTAGCACCAGAAGAAGAGCTGGTAATTCGTAATAATGAAAGCGGGAGACAGAAAGTCAATTATATGGTCGATGGAATTATGATGAATAAAGATGCACTTCGGAATTTCAATGTAGATAACATAGCTATGATTGATATATTGAGTGCAGAGAGGTCAACATTATTTGCATCATCTTTAACTATCGCAATCTATTCAAAGAATGAAGTTTATGGAGAGAACTATTTTGAAGCAGTAGATCCGAGGGGCTGGGCATTACTCGAGATCAATGGATTTGAAGCACCCAGGGAGTTTTATATGCCGGATTATCAAAATGAGAAAATGGTAAAACCAGACCTAAGATCAACTATTTACTGGAACCCCTTTATTGAAATTGAAGATAATAAAGCCGAGTTTTCATTTTTCACTTCCGATGAGAAAGGAGATTTCATATTGATTGCTGAAGGCCTGACTTCTAACGGCGTACCTCTGGTAGCTGCCGAAATTTTTAGCGTAAAGTAAGTTTACCCGACTGAAGCATGAAGGCGGGTTTACCCGACACCTGTCTGACGGGATTTTCCTGCGACCATCGGGAGTCGTGCTTGCCCGATGAGGAACGATGCGGAGGAAATAGTGAACTAGGGAAATAGAGAAATAGGTTTTTAGGACTAGACAGACAGACATAGTGCATTGGGAAAAATGCAGAGAAAAAGAGTAAGTTTAGCATCTATGAATTTGGAGGTTGTGTAGATGATGTAGTTCTCTTTCGACATTTGACTTTTAACTTTCGCCCTTTATAAATACACCACGTAAAAACTGATAATCACGAAGGGATGAAATTCCCGTAACCCCAGAATATCGCGATAAACCTCAAACCCCGAAGGGGTGACAGTCCTTCTTACCACAGGCAGGAAAAAAGTGAAGTGGTAAAATAGTGAAATAGTAAATTAGGTCTTTCGGAAAAATGCAGAAAAAAAGAGGAAGCATA
>CAYTFO010000126.1:0-3234 GCA_964437135.1 uncultured Roseivirgaceae bacterium
ATCGATAGTTAAGTCTCCAAGCTCTGATTTATATTCTCCCAGTGACGCAAGTCTTTTTATCTTCTGAGTCGCATCAACTGCGTTAGAAACCAATTCCCGTAAAAATATCTCATGATCTGAGTATAAAAACTTCTTTATGATCGGGAATATATTCTCGGTATGGATTGAAATTGTGCCTTTCTCTTGCATTTTCCTGATTTAGTTTTTCGTACAGGAAATCAAAATCTATTCCAACCTTAAAAAAATGACAAGATGTCAGTTTTAGCGTATTCGATCTGCGCTTCTGACAAGGTTTTCATCTTTTCGTATGAATCGGTTTGCCAGAAAGTTGAAAACAAGGCCGGCTAAGGGTAACCAAAATCCAATAAGGTAACTTCCTCTCTCCTGAGGTAGCATCATAACTTCTGCCTTCATAATAAAATAGGTCATAGTGACCATCAGCACCAAAAGCAGGAATGAGTTTATGGCACCTAGTTTTATTTGAAGTAATCTATTGGAATACTTAAAAATTGAAAATAATGCTACACCAGCAATGAGAAGTGCACCAAAGGCAAGGAAGGTGGGTCTGGAATCTATAAGAGTTCTTTCTTCAGTTTCTGCGTCAACAGACATGAAATATAACTTAAAAGCATCCATTTGAACCATTTCTGAAGTGTTCATATCCATCTTCTCCCAAACCGGGAGAAAAACATATACTACCATGGAAACAGCAATAAGAAAAAGAAAAATGGTTTGAACTCTTTGGATCATGTGAATAAAATTTGTGCAAAAGAAGTTAACGCTATGTACTTAGGCAAATAAATCAATTTATTTTGCAGCGTGAGATATTTTCTTGACATAAGTTACAAAGGCACAAATTATCATGGTTGGCAGATACAGCCCAATGCTATTTCAGTTCAGGAGGTACTAGAAAAATCTCTCCAAACATTATTTCAGCAGAAAATAGAACTTACAGGTAGTGGAAGAACAGATACCGGGGTCCACGCAACTCAACAAATTGCTCATCTGGACATAGCTATGGACAACATAGCTATGGACAATATCCCTGATTTCGTTTATAAGTTAAACGCAATTCTACCTAATGATATTTCTATCAATAATTGTCATTCCGTTCAGGATAATGCTCATGCAAGATTTGATGCTAATAAAAGGTCCTATCGGTATTTTATTCATACTAGTAAAAATCCATTTCTTACAGATACTTCCTATTATTTTAAAAAAAACCTGGACCTAAATTCAATACAGGAAGCCTGTAAAATTTTGGTTTCCTGGACAGACTTTGAGACTTTCTCGAAAGTTAAGACTGATGTAAAAACATTTAATTGCAAGATTTTCAAAGCTGATTGGAAACAAATAGATAATGGTTATTTATTTGAAATAAGTGCAGATCGATTTTTAAGAGGAATGGTTCGGGCAATTGTTGGAACTTTGTTGGAAATTGGAGAAGGAAAACTTTCTTTGCAGGAATTTGCTTTATTAGAAGAGAAAAAAAACAGATCACTGGCAGGAAGGTCTGTGCCGGCGCATGGACTTTTCCTGAATAAGGTTTGCTATCCTGAAAATATTTATAAAAACTGACACTTTGGAAAAAGAGACCCCAACCGGAAATATTGTAGATTTAAAAGTTCTAAAACGACTTTTTAAGTTTGCTAAACCTTACATAAAGTATTTCTGGCTACTCGTATTTTTAACATTATTTCTGGCAATATTAACACCTGCCAGACCATGGTTGATTCAACAAACTATAGACAACCAGGTAGCACAGGGTGATTATCCGGGTCTTTTAAATATGATCATAATTTTGGTTGTTCTCCTTTTTATACAATCTTTCGTCCAATATTTCCATACCTATTTTTCAGGCTGGCTGGGTCAGCATATCATTCGGGATATCAGGATTCAATTATTTGATCATTTACAAAGTCTCAAGCTAAAATTTTACGACAAAACTCCTATCGGAAGGCTGGTAACCCGGAATGTATCGGATATTGAAACACTTGCAGAGGTTTTTAGCTCCGGAATTGCAGCAATGATTGGAGATATGATGCAGTTGATTTTCATTTTGGGTATTATGTTTTACACAGACTGGAAATTAACGTTAGTCAGCCTTTCCACACTGCCTCTTCTAATAATTGCTACTTATATTTTCAAAGAAAAAATAAAGGTTAGTTTTAACCAGGTTCGTACAGCAGTTTCCAATCTGAATTCATTTGTCCAGGAACATGTGACCGGAATGAATATTGTTCAGATATTCAATACAGAAGAACGAGAGTACAAAAAATTCAAAGAAATAAACCAGGAACATCGAAAGGCAAACCTAAGATCTGTACTTTATTATTCCATCTATTTTCCGGTAGCTGAGGTTATTCAGGCTGCTGGTATTGGTCTGATCGTATGGTATGGTGCCGGAGGAGTTGTAAGAGAAGAACTTACTCTTGGGATACTGATTGCTTTTATCATGTATATTCAAATGTTTTTCAGGCCTATCCGACTGATTGCTGATCGTTTCAATACCCTCCAAATGGGAATAGTCAGTTCAAGTCGAATACTGAATCTTCTGGATAATAAAGATCATATTCAAAATAATGGAACAATCAAAACAGAAAAACTGGTTGGAGATGTTTCATTTGAAAAAGTTTGGTTTGCTTATAATGATGAAGACTGGGTACTTAAAGACATAAATTTCAGCACAAAAAGAGGCGAGACTTTAGCTCTTGTAGGTGCAACAGGAGCTGGTAAATCATCAGTAATAAATTTGATATCAAGGTTTTATGAAATTAATAAAGGCGTCATAAAGGTGGATGGAGTTGATATTAGAGATTATGAATTAAGTGACCTTAGAAGACATATAGCTGTTGTGTTACAGGATGTATTTCTTTTCTCTGATACTATTTACAATAACATCACACTAAAAAATCCTGAGATACCAAGAGAAAAAGTACTGGAGGCCGCTGAATTGGTAGGTGCAAGAAAGTTTATAGAAAGACTTCCGGGTGGTTTTGATTACAATGTTATGGAAAGAGGCGCCACCCTTTCTGTTGGGCAACGGCAGTTGATTTCCTTTGTAAGAGCAATGGTCTATGATCCGGATATCATAATTCTGGATGAAGCTACTTCTTCAGTTGATACCGAAACGGAAGAAATGATCCAGTCTGCAATAGAAAAAATGATGACTGGAAGGACTTCCATCGTAATCGCACACCGCTTATCCACTATCCAAAATGCAAGTCAGATATT
>CAYTFO010000126.1:3244-4021 GCA_964437135.1 uncultured Roseivirgaceae bacterium
ATTAGTCCTGGATAAAGGTGAGATAGTAGAAAACGGTACACATGATGAGCTACTTGCTCAAAAAGGATACTACACTCAATTACACAAGATGCAGTTTAAAGAGGTATTAAGTGCATGAAAATATCATTACGTAAACGATACCTCATACTTATTATAGTATTTCTCGCTATTATTATTTCGAGCCTTATTTACTTGTATGATTTATTGGGGGGAAACGAAGAAATCAAAATTTATGAAAATACTCAGGTTGAAAGAGTAGTTGCCGGGAGAAGATATATCGGACGACAAACCAATCCTGAAATAGAGAAGTATTTTACTGAAGCAAGAGAACTTATCACTACAAACAAAATTAATGGCGACCTTGTAATGGTACAATTGGAAAATGATTCTATAGGAAAAAATCAAATTGACCTTTTCATTGGGATTTCAATTGAATCCGAAATGGCAGAAATCCCGGGTAACTATGAGATTATGGAATTTAAGAGTACTAAAAAACTATCCATATTTTTATCTATGCACCCATTTGTCAGACCCACTCCTTCTGAAGTGAAGGAACTTTTTGATAATTATGCCACAGAAAATAATCTTACCCTCGCTCCATTTACTATTGAAATCCATTATCCCGATAATTCTTTGGCTATTGAGGCATGGGTGAATTGAGCGTTAATCCAAAACCTCTTCTTCGGTTTGGGTCTGCTTATCATAAAGGGATTTATAAACTCCGTTATGTTTTAGCAGTGAATCATGAGTGCCCTCTTCAACTATTTCACCGTCATC
>CAYTFO010000126.1:4031-10788 GCA_964437135.1 uncultured Roseivirgaceae bacterium
TGCAAGTTTAGCTGAGGATACTCTATGAGAAATGATTACCGAAGTTCGATCTTTCATAATCCTTGCCATGGCTTTCAAAATGGCATTTTCAGTCTTGGTATCTACAGCCGATAAAGCATCATCAAGTATCAGGATGCCAGGATGAGTCGCAATAGCACGGGCTATAGAAACTCTTTGTTTTTGCCCTCCGGACAGTGTGATTCCTCTTTCTCCAACTTTAGTATCGAATCCATTAGGAAAACCACTAATATTATTAAGCAAATCAGCATCTTTTGCTGCCTGCTCAATTTCATGTTCTGGCAAATCGTGGTTAGCAAAAGCGATATTATTCCTTATTGAATCGGAAAACAAAAATACATCCTGAGGGACATAACCAATTTGACTTCTTAGAGATGAAATATCCAGCTTTCTTATATCTTCATCGTCAATTTTAATGATTCCATCTGTGGTGTCGTACATCCTGCAAATAAGATTTGCTATGGTGCTTTTCCCTGATCCTGTAGTACCAATTACGGCAATAGATTCCCCATCGTTCACTTCAAATGAAACATCTTTTAAAGCTTTTATACCTGAATCCGGGTAGGTGAAATGTACATTCTCAAACTGGATCTTTCCTTTTATTTCTTTTTGAATGTTCTCTTTGGATAAAATGTCATTTTTGGTATTGAGAAATTCATTTATTCTTTTTTGTGATGCCGCTGCTCTCTGGATTATACTAGTGATCCAGCCTAAGGAAGTTACAGGCCATGTAAGCATATTGACATAGATAATAAATTCTGCTATTACCCCAATTGTAATGCTTCCTCTAAATACCTCAACAGCTCCAATATACACAGTCAGGATAACACTTAGTCCAATTAATCCCATGATTAGGGGAAAGAATAAGGCTTCAACGAATGTTAGTTTCAGATACTTTCTTAAATATCCGGTGCTTTCTTTTTCAAATGAGTTGGAGATATCCTTTTCCCTAACAAAAGACTTTATTACCCTTATTCCTGAAAAAGCCTCCTGAACAAATGTTGATAATCCCGACTGGCTTCTCTGTATCTCTTCTGAACGCTTATTTATAATATTATTGACAAAATAAATGCTGATAGAAAGTAATGGCAGCGGAATTAATGAATACAAAGTCAGCGGGGTATTGATGGAAAACATAAATGGGATAACCATCGCAAACAGTGTAAACATATTGATTCCGTACATGATAGCAGGACCGAAATACATTCGTACCTTACTTACATCCTCAGAGATTCTGTTCATAAGATCCCCAGTATTGTTTTTCCTGTAAAAACTAAGTGGGAGGGATTGATAATGTTTGTATATCTCATTTTTAAGGTCATACTCAATATGCCTTGACATGACAATAATGGTTTGACGCATGAAAAACATAAATGCTCCTCTCAACAAAGCAGAGATTAGTATTAGCAATCCAAGGATTAAAATACTTGATGCAAACAGTTCATAAGATACACTTTGAAGCGAAAACCCTCTGAAAAGAGTAAAAATATCATAGGTTTTTTGTAACAGATCAAAAGAATATCGTACCAGCACAGCAGGCACAATCGAAAAGAAATTTGCTATAATAATAAAAAGAGTCCCTAAAATTAGGTGAAACTTATACTTAAGCAGATATTTATTGAGATAGGCTAATTCTTTCACTGGTAATAAAACGATCTGTTTGTCAAATGGTTATTTGGCGTAAAACGACTAATTTTGTAATCCCAAAAATGATGAAGATTTCTGAAAGGAAAAACGTTTTTCAGAATTAGAAATTTATTGACATGATAGACACCCAAGTTGAATCCAGCTCAAAGGTATTCTCAATGATGGAGAGCATGAACCACGAGCAACTCGTATTTTGCCATGACAAGCCAACGGGTTTAAAAGCAATTATTGCAATTCACAACACTGTGTTAGGACCTGCCATGGGGGGAACCCGGATGTGGAATTACGCCACAGAAGAAGATGCCATTAATGATGCGCTTAGATTAGCCAGAGGAATGACATTCAAAAATGCTATTGCCGGATTGAATATAGGAGGGGGAAAAGCAGTGATTATCGGTGATGCCAGAAAAATTAAGAATGAAATGCTAATGCGCCGATTCGGAAAGTTTGTGCATTCACTAGGTGGAAAATACTGGACAGCTGAGGATGTAAATATGAATACCCGGGATATGGAGTTTGTCAGAATGGAAACACCTTATGTTGCCGGAATGCCTGAAAACATGGGTGGATCTGGTGACCCAAGCCCGGTAACTGCCTATGGAGTTTACATGGGCATGAAAGCTGCCGCTAAAAAAGTTTATGGAAACGAAAGTCTTTCCGGGAAAAAAGTACTTGTTCAGGGAGCTGGAAATGTCGGAACTTACCTGGTTGAAAATCTAATCCAGGAAGGCGCCAAAGTACTTATTTCAGATATTTTTGAAGATAAGATTAAGCAAATAACCAGTCAGTTTGCAAAAGTTGAAGTAGTAAATGCTGATGATGTTTACAACACAGACATGGATATTTATGCTCCTTGTGCCCTTGGAGCAACATTAAATAATGATACCATACCAGGCCTGAAATGCGCAATCGTTGCAGGAGGTGCAAACAACCAGCTGGCAGATGAGAAGAATCATGCCTTACAATTAAAAGAGCAAGGCATACTTTATGCTCCTGATTTTCTGATAAATTCAGGAGGTATTACAAATGTTTATTATGAACAACAGGGTAATTATAATAGAGATAAGGTTTATGCTCAAACAGAAAGAATTTATGATGTTTTAACGGATGTTATTGAACATTCTGAGAAAGAAAATATCACTACCCACGAAGCCGCATACCAGCTCGCGCTGAAAAGAATTGAAGCAGTGGGTAAAATAAAACAGTCACTTTAATAACATATAGAAATTAGTTCTTTGAAATGTTGAATCGTAGAATTTTGAGAGTAAAAGCGTTGCAGGCGCTATATAGTTACTATACTACTAAAAACTCTCTACAGCGAGTGATGAGTAAAAAGCTTGCTGATAAATATGAATTGGATCCTGCGATTCATGATTTCTCAGATAAACAGTTTTTTGAGAAGAGACAGCAACTCCTCGAGCAATTATTTGAAGATAAACTCAGGGAGAAATCGACAGGTGAATCAGGTCTTAAAGAAGAAGAGCTCATGTCGGTTGATAATGCTTACCAGGAATATCTTGATGAATTGTCAAGTGAACGAAAAAAGATTCGCAAACAAATGCTTAGTGAGGTTGATGACATTAAGAAAACTTATCTCAAAATATTGTTATTGCCAGCTGAATTTGCATTTATTGAGTCTCAGGATAAAGAAAAAATAGAAAAGAAAGCTGGAACAAATCAATCGGAATGGAATCATAATTTGCTAAGAAATCCTTTGATTGATAAACTGACTTCTTTTGAGCAACTTCAACAAAACGCTATTAAGCTAAAAGTTGACTGGAAAAACGAAACCGAAGAGCTTAATAACTGGTATAAAACCATTCTAAAAAACGATGCAAGAATTATAGAATATCAGTCGAAGAAAGATCCTTCTTTGGAGGAGCATAAAGAAATTCTGCTGTATATTTTAAAAAAGCTGGTATTCAAAAATGATACTATTGAGGCTTTCATGATAGACAGGGACCTATACTGGCAGGAGAATAAGGCTACATTGAGAAGTCTTGTCACGAAAACGATCAAGACGTTTGATATCGAAGCTCCTGAAGCCTTTCAGCTGTTGGAATTAAGTAAAAACATGGAGGAGGATATCGAATTTTTCCAGGTAGTATTTGATGAAACAATCAAAAAAAACAAGGAAATGGATCAAACCATTGCCAAAAGAACTAAAAATTGGGATCTGACAAGAGTTGCTGCTATTGACCGGATAATTCTAAAAATGGCATTAACAGAAATGATAACTTTTCCCAGTATTCCCGTTAAAGTAACTATAAACGAATATATTGAAATATCTAAAATTTACAGCACCCCAAAAAGTAAACAATTTATTAATGGAATTTTGGATGTAATTTCAAACGAACTAACTTCGGAAGGTGTTATAAGAAAAAGCGGTCGGGGATTAATCGACAATAAATAGATAAAATTATGAGTAAAAGTTCTGGAAGTTCATTTTTTATTTTTCTACTTGGGATAATTACAGGTGGAATTCTTGGTTTGTTATATGCTCCGGAGAAAGGATCTAATACTAGAGACAAACTTTCATTTCTTTTAGATAAGTACAAAAAGAGACTGGAGGATATACTTGATGACCTTACTGAAGGTAAGGAGATGGTAAGCAGCGAAGCAAAAGAAGAGGGTGAGAGGATTATCAAGGATGCTCGCTCAAAAGCGGAAGAATTACTGGATGATGTAAACGGATTAATTGATCAAATCAAGAACAATTAATACACATTAACATTTCATTAGGATAATAAATTTCACCAATTCGCCTGAGGTTACATAAATTTGTGAAAAATAAACAAGTTTGAAAATGAAAAAAATAGCTAGAGTAACATTGTTATTGAGTTTTGCAGTTTTAGCATTCAGCTGCACGAATAAAGAATTGGAATCAAGAATTGCTAAATTAGAAGGTAAAGTAGCAGAGTTGGAATCAACACCATCGCAAAATGCTCCAATTACATCAACTCAGCCTGCAGCTCAACCCGAAGTTAATCCGGAAGGTCCACTTCCTAAATTTGAGTTTGAAGAAGAAAGTTATGATTTCGGTACCATCAATGAAGGAGATATCGTAACTCACATTTTCAAATTTACGAATACAGGAGAAGCTCCTTTGATGATTTCAAGTGCTACTGCATCTTGCGGATGTACTGTACCCGAATGGCCAAAAGAGCCTATTGCCGTTGGTGAAGAGGGTGAAATAAAAGTACAGTTCAACAGTAGAAAAAAACCGGGTGTTCAAAACAAGACAGTAACGATAACTGCAAACACCTATCCTAAAATCAATAGAATTAGAATTAAAGCAAACGTACTTAAGGCTGAGCAGCCTTCATGATAAGCTAATATGTATCAAACAATATTATTACAAGCAGGTAATGGAGGAGGATCTGGAATATCCTCCTTTATTATGTTAGGAGGAATGGTAGTTATTTTCTACCTTTTTTTTATTCGTCCGCAACAGAAAAAACAAAAAGACACCAAGAAATTTATTGAAGAGGTAAAAAAGGGTGATAAGATCGTAACAGTAGGAGGAATTCACGGCAAAGTAGTTAATGTAGAAGAAAATACAATTACTATCGACGTTGATAGAGGAAGTAAATTAGTTGTAGAAAAATCTTCAATATCTCTGGAAGCAAGCAAAAAGCTTAACGAAACTAAGTAGATTTGAAGCCACATGGGAAGTGGATTTGACAAAATTATTGCAAACTGGAAGGCCGTTTTATTATCGTTTACCGGTGCAACGACCTTCTGGTTTTTTAATGCTTTAAATAAAGACTACAGTGCCACAATTAATTATCCCATCAAATTTGATTTTGCACAGGATAGTGTTGTGATCATTGAGCCCCTTCCAGAAAAAATTAGAATAGACGTTTCAAGCGGAGGCTGGAATCTTTTTAGAAGTACATTACTTTTTAGTGTAACTCCCATACCGATTGAATTAGACAATCCAACTGATGTAAAATTTCTAACCAGGAGTTCCCTGCTTCCCCTTGTCAGGGATCATCTTGATAACCTTACGGTAAATTACTTACTTTCTGATACTCTGTTTATTAATGTAGAAAACAATATTGATCGGAAGGTAAAAATCAATGTTGATTCTGTAAATATTTCTTTACAGGAAAACTTTCAGATTGTATCTCCAATAACTATAACTCCGGATTCAGTTACCATTTCAGGTGCCGAAAGTATTGTCAGTACATTAAGTACCCAATACTATGTAATGATCCCTGATAGACGAATAAATGAAAACCTTGCTTCAGAGATTGAAATCCCTTTGCCATTTCCGGATCTAATGAATAGTGATCCTAAAAAAGTAAAGATAAGCTTTGAAGTTGATGAATTTGTAAGGGATAGAATAGACATAAAAGTTGAAAAAATTAATTTCCCGGGAGATCAATCTGTAATTTTAGTTGATTCTGTCGTATCCATATCATACACTATTCGGAATAGCTTAAAAGGAGATGTTTCACAATCAGATTTTAGTATAACTGCAGACTTTAATATGATAGAAGATGATAGTTTATTAGTACCTATATTAATCTACTATCCAGAATTTGCCAGTGGTGTCTCCTATTCTCCAGACACATTAACAGTGAGAAAATGAAGCCTTTACTGGTTGGGATAACTGGTGGAATTGGATCAGGAAAATCAATTTGTTCAAAAATTTTCCAGATACTCCAGGTTCCGGTTTACTATGCAGATTCAATGGCAAAAAAGTTAATGCATGTAGAACCATTAAAATCATTCATAAAAGAGCTCTTTGGACCAAAAAGTTTTAAAAATGGAAAGCTTGATAATGTCTATATTGGTAAAATAGCATTTGCAAACCCTGATAAACTCAAACAATTGAACTCAATTATTCATCCGGCTGTAAAACAGGACTTTGAACATTGGGCTAAAAATCAAAACAATAGCTATGTGATGAAAGAAGCAGCGTTGCTATTTGAAAGTGGATCTTACAAAGAATTGGATAAAATCATAGTTGTTACAGCTCCGGTTGAACTGAGGATACAAAGAGTCCTGGGCAGGGATAAGCACAGAACCAAACAGGACATTCTTAATATAATGGACAAACAATTGCCGGAGGAAGAGAAGGTAA
>CAYTFO010000127.1:0-3142 GCA_964437135.1 uncultured Roseivirgaceae bacterium
TACTTCGTATCTATATATTAAGATATCATTGGTCTGGATACACGATGGAATTCTGGATGCGGCTGATGTTGATACTGCTGCTGTATGACAACAATACGCTGTGCTCTCAGTGTCGACAGTAAAATATGTTTCGAATTCAATACACGCTTTCACGTTTTACGCCCGAGCCAACTAAAGGAGGTGGTTCGGGCGTTTTGGAATGAGACAAATACTTCGTCGTCGCCGTCGTCGTGACAGAATGAGCAATATTGAAGATGAGTTGAATTAGGATCAAAAAATTTCTTTATCACTCCTACGCTTTACATTGGAAAAACACTTGCTGGTCTTGCTGATGAAGACCATAAGGACGATTATTTGCTGCCATATATTGGAGAAGGTATTCAAAAGACCTATGAAAGAAGAATTCAATCGGCCATTCGTGCAAAAGAGCGTGGCAATAACATGCGAAACAAATTAGGTGAAGTAGCTATGAAAACTATTGTTCCCATGCAAAATGCCGGAATAAATATACTCGCAGGCTCTGATTGTGGGCCTTACAATTCCTTTGTCTATCCTGGACATTCACTTCATGAGGAACTAAAACTTTTAGTAGCATCCGGGCTGACTCCAAAAGAAGCCATTCAAACTTCAATCACAAATGGTGTAAAATTCTTTTCTGCTGAAGATATCTATGGTTCGGTTTCGGAAGGCAAACATGCTGATTTACTAATACTTCGAAATAATCCAATTGAAAATATTGATAATCTTGAGAGCTTGGAATTTGTAATCAAAAGCGGAAAACTATACAATAAAAAAATGCTTAAAACCTTATTGGAAAGAACAAAGAACTAGCTTCGGTAATCGACATTTTTTAACTCTCCATCCTGGATAATATTGGTTTCTTTTCCGGGAACAATATCTGTATTATGTGCTGATACACATCGACATATTCCTGAGGTTCTTTTTAATACAAAAGTAAAGATATTGAATCGAACCCCGGGTTTTGTAACTTCCCCCTGAGCTGTCTGACCTACTAACCTCATACGAGAATGTACCATAGCCACATTTTCGGATAGATAATTGACTTTGATTTTCATAGCCTTTAACTCAGAATCCTTAAAAATCACTTTCAGTCCGTAATCGTGAGCTTTGAAAATTGACTCTCTGTCCTCCCACCAGATACCTACAACATTAATGAAATCTGCTTTTTCACTAAAAAGTTGAGCCAGTGATCTTGCATCTCTTTTATTCCAAAACTGCGCAAACAGTTCTGGTAAATTTTCAGGTGTTAAGTCCATTGATATAATTATCTAAATAAGATTCCTACAAATATTCCCAGGAAAGTACCGATAGCATTGCCCATAATCCCAATCAATATAGCGGATGTAATATTCTTTCTCATATTGAAAGTAGCAGACATAGGTGCAGCTATACTTGCACCTCCAATATTTGCTGCAGAAGCTATTGAAATTTCACGGATATCATATTTGAATAGTCTTCCTACCAGTAGTAAAACCAAAATATGAAAGGACATTATGGTCACTGCAAAAAATATCACTTTAGGAGAAGCTGTGATAAGTGAATACAAATCACAGGTAGCTCCTATTACCGCCAAAAAGAAATACAACATGTACATCCCAATTTGAAATGCGACTTTTTCGTAGGGTATCAATAACCGGGGCGTAAGATTTGCTAAAATCAGAATGATTATCGTGATCATTAGAGCATCCAGCTTTATAGATGTATTGAGAATTTTTTCAAAAAAATCAGCTAAGTAGATTCCTAACGCAACCGTTACTCCTGCAATAAGCAAAGAGATACTCAATTTCAACAACAATTCCTGAGGAGTGATTTTTTCACCCGTAGATGAAGTGGCAACTACCTTTTCCTTTTCCTCTACTTTACCGTAGATCCTTGGTAAATAAAACAATAGTACAATAAATAGTATTGTAACTACATTGTCCACAACGATACTGGCAGCAAAAAGGTCACTTTCAATAAAATCAAAAGAGTCAGCAACTGCAATGAAATTTACACTTCCTCCTGTATAGGTAGCTGTGTAAGCTGCAGAAAGTTTATAGGTCTCAGGACCCAAATCGATAAGATAGTAGGCAATTATCGAACCCAGAGTTACAGATAAAGATCCGATTAAAAATATTATCATCAACTTGCCACTGCTCTTGATTATTTTTCTAAAATCAGCATTGAAAAGCAATAATGGAATGGAAAAAAGCACCAGATAGGTAAAAGCAAAATTATAAACAGGGACATTCAATTCCGGATCCGAGCCATTTGGTAAAATTCTCGCACTTGTAAGCACTACCCCAACTATAATTGTTACCAGCGCGCCTGATATAAGCTTAAACCACCCTTTATGTTCTCCATAAATACCAAATGCAACTGCAAACAACAGCAATGCAAGGATGTAAAAATTTTCTTGAGGATGAATAAGCGACATTATACCGGATACTTATAGCTAGGTTGAAAGTATTGGATTTTAATAAATGTCATGGGATTTAGTTTTAGGATTGAAAATTAATTTTGATAAACATATCAAATATAGAACGAAACAGAAAACCTTATTCTCTGATCAATCGACTTGCTATGGGTTTGACAATATCAGTTCGATACTGCTCCTCAAAATCGGCATTCCCCAACACTACTACACCGACTTTTTTTTCAGGAACCATGATTAACAAACTTCTAAATCCCTGATCACCTCCAAAATGTCCCATTGCTTTCATACCTTCAAGATCAAATAGTTGAAATCCCAAACCCACATTATCTTCAAATGTGGGTTCTATCATTTGATGAGGCCAGGAGCTTTTATCAGACGTTTCCAGTTCTTTAAAATACCATTGCATCCATTTGCAAAGTTCTTTACCCGAAGTATTTAAAGTACTACTTGGTGCATGCGCCCGATTGTATGGATAAAAATCACGTACATAAACTTTAGAAAACAACATTTTCATAGAATGAGGAGAGGTCCGCAAAGAATCCGGGATTACAAAATATCGGAAATCACTAAATTCCATATCTGCAGGATCTAATATCATTTGATTTTGAAACTCATCAAAGTTAAGACTTGAATTCTTCTCTACGATGTATCCTAGTATCTCATAAGCCAAATTGCTATAAGCATATTCTGTACCCGGGTCAAACT
>CAYTFO010000127.1:3152-10760 GCA_964437135.1 uncultured Roseivirgaceae bacterium
TCATAACATACTCTTTCAAAGCTGTTATACTGCTATTTTGAGTTTCCCATTCGTAATCCATGACATCCCTGATTCCTGATGTGTGATTGAGCATCATTTTGAGGGTTATTTTATTAACTCTTTCATCAGAGTACGAGATCTCAGGCATCAGATTTGTCAATTTATCATCTAAACTTAACTTGTCTTCCTCGACTAACATCATGACAGCCTGTGCTGTGAACAACTTACTGATAGAGGCAGCATGAAACAGCGAGTTTCCCGTTACTTTTTCTTTAGTTTCAAGATTTTTAACTCCGTAACCATTGTTATAAATCATTTTTCCATCCTGCACGACACCCAGAGAAATTCCTGGTATTTCGTATCGATTCATTGTATTTACTACGATTGAATCAGCAAACTCATTAATATTTAATGCGGATTGTTTACTTACATTGCTTTCTGCTGAATTGACTGGTCCACAGTTTACAAAACCTAAAAAGGAAAGAGGTAAAATATATTTCATGATAAGTTTATCGAATAAGAAATCAATATGTTGCATTTTTATCAATAAAAGCCTTTTTATTGACTCTATATATGCTTAAATCTGGTCTGGTAATATTTCTTTATCGAGACGAACCAATTCTATTTACCATTCAGTACCTTCCAGTTCTCCTCACTCCTGCTTTCCTTTTGATCTTTTTTATACTCGATATTTTCAATTTGTTCTATATATTCCGTGGGAAACCCATTTTCAATAGCACCTCTCCTTACATATTCTAGATACCAATCATAAGGCTTTCCGTCACCGAGGTATTTCTGATCTGAAGCCTGATAAAAACCAACCGAACATTCCTTTCCCTCTAATTCTATTTCAAAAAACTCCAATTCATAACCCTTACCCAAAGCTTCGTATTCATCCAATATTGATTTTTGAGAATAATCAATACGATGGATCACCCCCCAAACAAACGAATCATTATATGGGATAATGTTTGCTTTCATGGAGCCATCAATGCTTTGTTTGTTGAATAGCAATTTATATTCATGCAGTCTGTGAGTTTGAATAACCTCAACCGTATCTACTCTGCGATGAATTCGTTCGAAAAGGAGATTTGAACCATAAGAGAAAAAATAGAAAACAGACACACTCGAAAGTTAGGTAGAAATTGGAAAATGTTGAAATTTGATGCATGACTGTAGAAAAATAACTATTTTTAAACCGATGAACACCCTTAAAAAACTTCCCCTTTTCCTCTTTTTTTCAGTATTATTATTCTCTCTCAATGCTCAATATAAAATAGAACCTCGAGAAGGATACACACCTCAAATCGGTACCATGGTAACTATGATGGAAGATTTGAAAAGCAGAATATCCGAAGAGGTCAAAGATCTGAATCAGGAAGAAACTGATTTTTTGATAGATGAAAGAGCCAATAGTATTGGTTCACTGATCATGCACCTTGCAGCTACTGAAGCTTACTACCAGGTAGAAACACTCGAAGAAAGATCATGGACAGTAGAAGAACAAAAGTTTTGGGTACTTGGAGGTGAACTTGGAGATGAATCCAGAGCTCAACTTAAAAGTAAACCTATCCAATACTATCTCGACCTTTGGTCAGAAGTCAGGGTCAAATCACTGGAAGGTCTTAAAAAACGAGACGATGTATGGTTTGCCGCTGAAATTGAAGAAGGCATCAACAATCACTATGCCTGGTATCATGTGATGGAGCATTCAGCTAATCATATGGGACAAATAAGCCTTATTAAAAATAAACTCAAATAGAATTCAAGGTTTAAACTGAACCCATGTTACAAATCAATACAGAGAGATTATTTATTCGTAAAGTAGTCATGGAAGACAAAGATTCCATGTATAAATATAGATCGGATAAGGATACATACAAGTATCTTAGTTTAATACCTAAATCGACAAACGATATTGCAGATTTTATTCGTAAATCAGCTAAAGAGATAGATATTCTGGGAACCTGGTATCAGCTTGTTATTATTGAAAAGAGTTCGGGTACTTTGATGGGTGATATCGGACTTCATTTTTTGGACAATGGAACCGAAAATCAACAAGTTGAAATTGGATATACGCTAGATAAAAGGTTTAGAGGTTTTGGTTTTGCGACGGAAGCTTTGAAAAATGTCATTGACTACATTGTAAAAGACCTTAAAAAACATAGAATTATAGCCTCGTTAGACCCTGAAAACAGAGATTCTGTCAGGTTGCTTGAAAGGCTTGGTTTCAGAAAAGAAGCTCACTTTGTTGAAAGCTTGTTAATCAATGGAAAATGGGTTGATGATGTGATATATGCTATGCTGGCTAAGGATTGGATTACTATTTCTGATAATATTTAGAAATCTTTCTCACAAAGGCGTCTTCATATCCTTTTTCGCGAAGTTTTCTCATTTCCTCTATCGCTTCCTGCTTAGACAGGTATTCTCCTACAAAATACCGGTCATATCCATCGCTTCCTTTTACATTATCCACTTTGGAATTTGATTCCAGGTTTTCGAAATAAGATTGATCGGGTTTGGGTTGCGAGGTCAATGCCAGGATCTGGATTGTATAACCTTTAGGAGCATTTTGAATTTGGCCTCCTGAAGAATTTGAAAAGTTGTTTTCATTGCCTTCCAGTACCTCTTCTTGTTTTCCTTTTCTTTTTATTCCTTCTACTGTTGCATTACGTATCAACAGGTTGTCAGACTTGATTTCTACCTTACTACTATCAATTTCTTTTAGCACAGCCACTTCTCCTGCTTTAATATTTTGAATTTTCTCTTGTGCTTCTGCATTAATACTATCCGTCCATACTTTCTCAACCATTAATGGTGTTGAGGCTATCACCCGGTTTTTTTTGTCATCATTCTTGACTTCGATATTGATATGCTTCACGGATTGCTGACTTGTATCCTCCCCTTGCAGGTAGTCAATATAAAAATTGAACTCATTATCATTCTCGTCCTTCATGAAAATGTTGGCGATATAATCTCCTTCAAATTGATTGAGTGAGTCCTTGAAAAATTTGATGTGCATTTTTTTATTAATAGGTACATACATTTCATAGTAACCGACATCATCCGTATAACTATTTAAAGTGATTGAATCATAATTAACATGGATAATAGCATTTGACATAGGTTCCTGATCTTCGTTATAAAGTACACCCTGAACCTTTACTTTATTGAATAAAAATACCCTGTAAAGATCCAGAGAACCATAACCTCCCTTTCGGGTAGAACTCAAATAGGCTATTTTACCATCCGTAGTATAATAAGTATCTTCAGCAACGGTATTGATAGGATATCCCAGGTTTACAGGTTTTCCCCAGGTACGATTCACTGGA
This sequence comes from uncultured Roseivirgaceae bacterium, assembly GCA_964437135.1. Lineage (GTDB taxonomy): Bacteria > Bacteroidota > Bacteroidia > Cytophagales > Cyclobacteriaceae > CAYTFO01. Next base: position 6,485 of record CAYTFO010000127.1, read on the forward strand.
TCATAGGTTGATTTGAATATATCGTAACCCCCCATTGAATTATGTCCCCTTGAACTGAAATAAAGAGTGCTGTCACCGGCCAGGAAAGGAGAATCCTCGTCAAATGAAGTATTAAGCATTTCTAAAGGCTGTGGTTCTGACCACTGACCTGTCTCATCTTTTGTAGCTACAAAGATATCTGTATCAAAATTTTCTGATAAAAAGTCGGAAGCGAAGAATATTGTTTCTTCATCATCGGTCATAAAACAATGGGTATCATTTCCATCAAACCCATGAATTTCCAGTTTCTCATGATTTGTCCATGATCCATTTTCATAGGTAGAAGTATACAGTTCTCCATCACTGTAAGAGATCATCTTTTTCCCTGACTGATAGATTTGTACAGTTGCATCATGGGACCTGTTTTCCTGGATATCTATACGTAGTAATTCGGCTTTTTTCCAGGTATCTGTTGAATCTATTTCTGTTTCATAAATAGCCTCATATGCCAAACCATCTTCTGCAGTATTGGATCCGCTCTCCTGACGAGTAGTATAGAGTAGTTTATTGTAGTCATTGTACATTACTGCACTATACTCCCGGCCTGCGGTATTAATTTCAGGTCCGAAATTCTGAACAACAAATCCTTTTTGACTTTGATAAGTATTGTAAGTGAATTCAATTCTTTGTTTTAGGGAAGCAAGATCATAGGAGGTGGTGTCATTAAAATCACTTAGTAATCTCTTAGACTCATTAAATTTCTCTAATTCGAAACTTGACTGAATCAACAAATAAATATGTTCCTGACTGGGCTCCTCTATCTTTTTTAGAATATCATAAGCGTTTTGTGGCTGATGCAATTCCAGGTGGCATTTTGCCAGGTAAGAGCTGGTAGAAGACAAATTCCACCTTGAATCATAAAGAATCTGAAAATTATCTTTGGCAGCGATATAGTTTTCCTTCTCAAAACTCTTTATCCCCTTTTTTTCAATCGAAGCCAGATTTTGAGCTTGTCCACTTCCATAAATTAAAACTGAGAATATCAGTACAAAAATGACGTTCATCAGATATCTAAAACTACAAGCCATACATAAGCATTTTGTATTCAATAGCTAAATTAATCATTAATACTTAAATATCACATATTCAGTGATTAATGGGAATTATTTTTGTGTTAACCAGTATTAATGATAGTGAATGTTAAGTAATAGTCATTAGGGGAAGCGAGAAAACTATTGGCATTACTCTTTCTCACATTCATAACTTTCTGCAATCTCTTTTAAAACAACTAAATATTATTATATCCATTAAATAAATGACGCATATTTGGTGACTTCGCTAACTCAAAATTTTTAATAATGATATCAGAGCATATGTTTTAACTTTTTTTACCTTATATAATTATGATAGCCAGATATAAGTTTTTAGATTACTTCCAAAAAATAGTGAATTGAATTCAAGAAATAGAAGGTTATTATTCAAAAAATAAATTCTTTAAAATGATTAAGAAGTACCATTCAATAATCCAAAATTTTTGAAAAGATCATTAATTTTACTTAATCTATCCTAAAATCCTATAAAGATCTGTCAATTAAAAACCTACAAGAATTGCAGCTCTTGACATGAAAAATATTATCTCTTACTAAAAAAAAGCTAGCCAGATTTTTGGAAGTACTGCTAATGACAATCTAGGCATACTATAAAAAAATGATGAATTCAAATAAGATTACAATACCTCTTGGAAGCAATGAATGCACATATATGTATAAATGATCCATTCTTACTTCATAATGCAACCAAAAGAAACGTTAATTGTGTATGATTCTCTATCTTATAAGTATGAGAAAAGTAAAGTATATTAGTTAGATGGTTCAGGCAATTGGGCTAAACTACAGTATAGCTTATTATTGATACACTCCAAAATAAAGAGAAGAGCCTGGAGATTGGATAGAGATCTTATTTTTTAGCTATATAGAATTATTGTTAAAATCTACTTTACATGGAATTTGATAAACGATTATTGTCATTTTTAAAACCCGAACTCATTGATCTAATAATCAATGAATCAACTATTCAAAAAGTGACTAAAGGCACAGAGATTTTAAGAGAAAGACAATATGTAAAAGTCTTACCTATTGTAGTTGAAGGATTGGTAAAGGTTTATTCAAGATTTGAAGAAAGAGAATTATTATTGTATTATATAGAGCCTTCGCAAAGCTGTGTCATGTCATTTTATGCTGCTTTAAAAAATACACCCAGTAAAGTTTATGCTGTAACAGAGGAGGATTCTAATATTATCCTAATACCTGTAAGTCTTCTTCCTACATGGATTAAAGAATATCCGGAATTCAATGAACTTTTTTTCCATCAGTTCAACTTAAGGTATTCTGAATTATTAGATACTATAAGTCATTTATTGTTGGATAAAATGGACAAAAGGCTACACGACCATTTAAAAAGAAAAACAGACCTGATCAACTCAAAAGAAATAAAAATCAGCCATAGTCAGCTAGCAAGTGAATTAGGAACCGCTAGGGAAGTGGTTTCAAGAGTTTTAAAAAAGCTTGAGACAGAAGGAGTTATCGAACAAAATGGAGGAGTTATTAAAATTTTTGGCTAGCGGTGACTACAGTCACTGAATACTTCACCATCCTTCTGGATATTTGCTTATGTTTAATTCAAAAAGTAACATAATTATGAAAAAAAATATGGGTTCTGCTGATAGAATTATTAGAGTAATAATCGCAGCAATTGTAAGTGTATTATACTTTACCGGTACGTTAACAGGCACTTTAGGTATAGTGCTTATAGTTCTTTCCGCAGTTTTTGTTTTAACCAGTTTCATTAGCTTTTGCCCACTATATGCCCCTTTTGGTATAAGCACTTGTAGTGTTAAAAAAAGTTGAAGCAAATCCTGTAATAATTATAAGTCTAGCGGTTCGGATTGTTATCCGAACCGCTTTTTTTTGGGTTTCTGATTACTATGGAAAACCTGATAATCCAATTTTTAAATCTCCTCTTAATTATGACCAAGTTTCACTTTACCAATAACAAATTTTGATATTAGATGAAGTTTAATGCCTTTTAAAAGGTTATTTTACGTGTGCCAGTTGGTAATATTGAGCTAGTCTCCATTTATTCTCAGAATTTATTAATGTAGATTTTTATTGAAAGCATTACAAGACGTTGAATTGATTAACAAAAAACATTAGATTAAAGAAATAATCTAATTCATAAGTCAAGAGAAATTAAATTCCATTTTATCTTTAATACTGCAATTCATAAACTATGAAAGCCCTGTTCAAAGAATATATCTAAGAAAGAGTTAAAAAGCCCAGAGATCATGAAGTTGAAGAAATCATATTGTATCTTTTAGTGCTTTTAGTCAAAAATTAGATAATTGTGCCACTTGTAATCAAAAGGTCCTGTCCGAAGAAGACATAAAGGAAAATGAGCTCTTTGAAATAGAATTGTTAAGAAATGAAATCTTTGCACGACATGGATATCACTTCAAAAACGAACGCTTGAATGAATATTTCTCTCAATTTGACTGGTATCAAAGCAATCCAAATCAAACCTTCGACTCAAACGAGTTGAACAAAATTGAAACCAGCAACATTCAACTATTCAGAAAAGTAGAGGATAAAATAAAAGCTGAAAGACATGCAATTTTAAATCAATTAAAACTTCTCCAAAAAGCACTTATTTCTGATGATTCCAAAACTATCCAAGAATTAATCACCGAGGCATCAAATGCAAAAGGCGGGATCAATTGGTTAAAAAATACACTTCCAAAATTCGATCTTGAAGATATTAATTGGTTTAAAGGAAAGGCGCACTATTCAATCGTTACGGACAATGGTAAATCTTCCAGTATCAAACGTATTGAAATCGAGAATAACAAAATAGAAGTTATTGAAACTGCACCTGCAAGTCATTCCAAAATAATGCGCTCTGAAGAGGCTTTTATGTATCCTAGTGACTATTATTCAGAAGATGAAGATGAAATAATGGTCATCATAAGATATGAAGAGGGGCGGTTAATACTTGATTCTTTCTTTAGTGCTGGGTGATAAAACACCATACAAAAAGCACTACAACGAACAGACTGGCAGTCACGTACCTACAGTGACACTTAAGTAGCTGTATGCAAAACGTTTACCGCACCTCCTCCCAACCCATAACCTTATTACATCCTCCGGCTATTATTTGGGCTATTCTAATCATCAAATTACCAAACATCATAAATCAAATACTTGAACTTGCCAAGCCCAGCCACTTTCAGTTAATAGATAGT
>CAYTFO010000128.1:0-10692 GCA_964437135.1 uncultured Roseivirgaceae bacterium
TTCACACCTTCCTCCATCTACATTAAATGAGAAATGTGCCGGCTTGAAACCATTCTTTTTTGAAACCTGCTGATCAGCAAATAATTGTCTAATATGATCATACGCTTTTACATAAGTAACCGGATTGGAGCGTGAACTCTTCCCAATAGGATTTTGATCTACAAACTCAATTTGCTGGATCTTTTGATAATCCCCGTCCAGCTTTTCAAATTTTCCGGTGGCTTCACCTGTAACTCCAAGTATCTTTCCAATTGAAGGATAAACGATTTTTTTTACAAGAGTTGATTTTCCTGAGCCACTTACGCCTGTTATCACCGTCATGACCCCGATTGGGAAATCCACCGTAATATTTTTAAGGTTATTTTCCCTCGCTTTGACCACCGTAAAAGATTGGTTCCACTTTCTTCTTCTCTCTGGTAATGCAATTTTTTCGATACCTTTTAGATAATCGATGGTGTAAGATTTGTACTTCTTGCCATTTAAATTCGTAATCTGACCCTGAAAAACAAGCTCTCCTCCATGTCTGCCTGCATCCGGTCCAATATCAATTATCTGATCCGCAGCTTCCATGACCTTTTCCTCATGTTCAACTACAATAACAGAATTACCCAGATTTCTTAATGTCATTAGTACTTCAATCAACCGGTCTGTATCTCTGGGATGTAGCCCGATACTGGGTTCATCCAGAATATACATAGACCCGACCAGTGCACTTCCGAGTGAAGTTGCAAGCTTTATTCTTTGAAATTCTCCACCCGATAGCGTATTCGTTAGCCTGTTTAATGTCAAATAGCCTAATCCAACTTTTACAAGATAAGATAACCTGCTTTTGATTTCTTCAAGAATTCTTTTTCCAACCTTGTAATCATGTGGACTCCATTCCAGCTCATTGATCAGATTATAGAGATCCTCCACTGGCATCAATACCTTATCCGTAATGGAATAGTCTCTTATCTTGACATAAGAAGCATCTTTTCTTAATCGGGTTCCCTTGCATTCCGGGCAGGTAGTTCTACCGCGATACCTTGAAAGCATTACGCGATACTGAATCTTGTGAGATTTTGATTCCAAAAAAGCAAAGAAGTCATTCAAACCATCGAAATATTCATTTCCATCCCAAAGCAGTTGGTATTGCTCCCTGGTCAACTCATTTACAGGTCTGTGTATTGGAAAATCGAAGAGAACTCCGTTTTTTAACAAGGGTTTTGCCCATTTCTTCATCGTTTCACCTCTCCAGGGTACGATTGCATCTTCATACACAGATAAATTTGGATCCGGAATGACTCTGTCGGGGTCTATTCCCAATATGTTTCCAAATCCCTCGCATCTTTTACAGGCACCATAGGGATTATTAAAACTAAAAAAATTTATGCTGGGCTCTTCGAATTCCATTCCATCCAACTCAAAACGATCAGAATACTGATACTTTTTGTCACCGATTATATGAACAAAAGCTGTTCCTTCTCCCTCAAAAAAAGCAGTTTGAACTGAGTCGGATAACCTAAACTGAGTCTCCTCATCATTTCTGACAATATTTCTGTCAATCAAAACTTCAATATTGTCAAAAGAAGTTTTTTTGTGATCAACATCCTCTATTTGATGTGTTTCTCCATCAATTAAAATCCTTGTGTACCCTTTACTTAAGAGAATTTCAAGTTCTTTTTTCAGGGATCTTCCCGGTTTTTGGTGCAGGGGTGCGGATATAAAAAGCTTTGTTCCTTCTTCTTTTGAGAGTATATTGTCAACCACAGAAGTAACCGTATCCTTAACTACTTCCTTTCCACTTATGGGAGATATTGTCTTTCCAACTCTTGCAAATAGTAATTTTAGATAATCATAAATTTCTGTGGTTGTTCCTACAGTTGATCTGGGATTTCTGGTATTAACTTTTTGTTCTATCGCAATAGCCGGGGCAACTCCTTTGATGTAGTCAACTTCAGGCTTTTCCATCCTGCCTAAAAACTGACGGGCATAGGAGCTTAGACTTTCAACATATTTTCTCTGTCCTTCCGCAAACAAAGTATCAAAAGCCAATGAAGATTTGCCCGAGCCTGATAAACCCGTGATAACTACAAGTTTATTTCTCGGGATTGCTACGTCAAGGTTTTTAAGGTTATTGACCCTTGCTCCTTTAATTAATATATATTGTTTGGGATCTAATTTATCCACATTCATAATTCACGCCTTAATAAAAATCTATAACTCCCTTAGGGGTATAAAAGATTTAATTTGTCTACAAATATTAGAAGAAAGATCTATCTATTTTGCAGTTTTGTAAACTTCTGTTAGATTTGACTTCACTCAAAGTAAGAAATAGGAAAAATATCTTTTAACTAAACCCGGACAATATGATATAGACCTCTACGTTAACAAACAAGTGATTTATATGAATAATATGAGTTTGAGTGACGCAGAATTGTTGTCACACTACAAGAAGGGTAACGAAGAGGCCTTTGCTGAATTATTGAACCGTCATCAGGACCGGGTCTTCACTACGATCTACGTAATTGTTAAAGACCAATACCTTGCTGAAGATTTAATGCAAGAGGTTTTTATTAAAGCAATCCGAACAATTAAGTCCGGGAAATACAACGAAGAAGGAAAATTTCTTCCCTGGATTTTGAGAATTGCTCACAACCTTGCCATAGACCAGTTTAGAAAAAATAAGCGCTATCCAACTATCATCATGGAGGATGGCACCAATATCTTCAATACATTGGAATTTTCTGAAGGTTCTTTCGAGGACCAACAAATAAAGCAGGATACCCATGATTTGCTGAAACGGTACATCAAGGAACTGCCGGATGCACAGCGAGAAGTACTGGTAATGAGGCATTATATGCAAATGAGTTTCCAGGAAATTGCAGAAGCTACGGACGTAAGTATAAATACCGCTCTTGGCAGAATGAGGTATGCTTTAATCAATCTTAGAAAAAAACTAAAGCAAAACTCAGTAGCCTATGATAAAAACTTTTACAAAAAATGAATTGGTAAAATACCTCTACAACGAATCTAGCAACGAAGAAAATATTGAAATTTATCAGCAGAAGCTAACGGATGATGACTTTGAAGAGGAGTTGTCGGACTTTGGCTATGTCCAAAAACTCGTGGATAGTTTTACATTAAAAACTCCTGTCCACGTGACGGAAGCTATTTTAAAGTATTCAGCAGATTACAAATAAGTTGTAGCTCAAACTTCTTTTATATTATTCAGTACATTTATAAAATGTAGATGGAGGATTATGGCCCAAATTATATCATGGTGATATAATTTTGGGCTATGACCCGAAAAGAAAGATATAAGGAATTTATTTCCTATTTCGATCAGAATCTACCTACTCCTGAAACTGAACTCAAATACGCGAACCCATTTGAATTACTGGTGGCAGTTGTATTGAGTGCACAGTGCACTGACAAAAGAGTAAACATTGTTACCGACAAACTTTTCCAGGTTTTCCCGGATGCTGAACATATGTCAAAGTCAAATTTTGACGAACTCTTCCCGTATATTCGAAGTATTTCTTACCCTAATAATAAAACCAAACATCTACTTGGGCTAAGTAAGATGATAATGGAGGAATTTGACGGTAACGTGCCAGATACCATGGAGGATCTTCAAAAACTTCCCGGTGTTGGAAGAAAAACAGCTAATGTAATTCTTTCAGTGCTCTTTAGTATGCCCAATATGGCGGTAGATACCCATGTCTATCGAGTCTCCAAACGATTAGGTCTGGTCAACCTGAACTCAAAAACACCCCTGGAGGTAGAAAAGCAACTTTTAAAATATATCCCTGATGAGTTTGTTCATAAAGCCCATCACTGGTTGATCCTGCATGGTCGTTATGTCTGTCTTGCCAGAAAACCCAAATGTGAGGAATGTAAAATCACTCATTTTTGCAGGTATTATGAGAAACTCCAAAAAAACAGATGAAAATTCTGATAGTCCATCAGTATTTTAAAACTCCTGAAGAAGGAGGAGGTATCAGAACATGGCACATAGCAAAGTATCTAAGTGAAAAAGGAAACCAGGTAACTGTTCTCTCTGCACACAATACTTTAAAAGGTACTCATCAATATCACGATTTTGAAGTTAGGTATTTCAATATCCAGTATGACAACAGCATGGGATTTATCCGTAGAGTTCTGTCATTTTTTGGATTTGTTGCTGCTTGTAAAAAATACCTCAGGCAAAACCACGACTTTCAGGAGGCATATATTTTGACTACGCCACTTACTACCGGATTAATTGGCCTTGAATTGAAAAATAAATATGATATACCTTATCATTTTGAAGTGGGTGATCTTTGGCCAGATGTGCCTATTGAACTCGGAATCATAAAAAATCATCTATTAAAAATCCTCCTCCTCAAATTTGAAAAGAGAATCTATTCCCAGTCAAAATCAATTGTCGCGCTATCGCCTGCTATCAAAGATCTTATAGAAAAAAAGATCAGAGACAAACCAATTCATGTAATTACAAATTTTGCAGATTGTGATTGGATTGATGAAAGAAAACTCGATAATTCATCCTTTTCTCATTCAAACCCATTCAAAATCGCATACTATGGAGCTATGGGATATGCTAATCATATCGAGTACGTCTTTGAAATTGCTTCAATTTGTGCTGAAAAGAACCTTCCAGTCAAATTTTTATTAATGGGATTTGGTGCTTTTGCTAACCATACCAAAAAACAGGTTGTAAATTTTGATAATATTGATTGGGTAGATCCGGGAGGAATGACTGAAGTGAAAAAGCTGCTTCTTGAAAGTCATGCAACTTATATCTCTTATCTTAATCAGCCCATTTTAGAAACCGGAAGTCCCAACAAGTTTTTTGACGGGCTCACAGCCCATCATTTAATCATCACTAATTTCAAGGGATGGATAGGTGAATTGATCGAAAAAGAAGGTTGTGGATTCAGCTACAACCCTGAGGCCCCAAATGAATTCATAGAAAAACTAGAACCTTATCTTGATTCGATAGAGAACTACAATAATGCTCAAATCATCTCCAGGAGACTTGCAGAAGAAAGATTTGATAAAAATGTGCAGTTAAAAACACTTGATAAGGTTTTTTAAAAGCTTCCTATTACCAACTTAAATTTTCTATAGACTTTTAAAAGGGATTTTCCTTTTTTTAACAATTTTACAAACGCTTTTATAAGAATACTATTTGATTTCCGAATGATTTCAGCCAGAATTAAGTTATTCAAGAAATTTTTACTAAAAAACTAAACACCTTAGGTATCTAAGGTCCAAATTAATTTTCGTCTCAGCCTTTAGTATTTCACATTTTTTTCAGTCTATCTTCTAGAATATAAAAATTATCTGTTGTGATCTTATCCAGGTTAATATTTGAAATAAAGGCTGAAAAAGACATATATGCAGCAAGTTTACGCATATCTGAAGCCCATTCAGGAATATAATGAGCAGTATTTAGCCAACCATTTTCAAAGTAAGGAGCTAACCTTAAGGAATCTGCAATGGTCATTCTTCCTGAAAATAAATTTATAATTAAGTCAGGACGATTTTCCCTTATTGCCATTCTCAAAAAAGTATGCACCTCAAAAAGGCCTATGAGATATACAGAATCTTTGGTAAATACGATACCATCCTTTACAGCACCTCCTCTGAAAATTCGTTGAGCAGAAAGTACGGATTCTGCCTCCGACTGTCCTGACCCCAGAAAATACCTGAAAACTTCAATGAAATCTGCACCATCAAGTGCCATTTTGGTTGCAATCACACGTAATGCAACTCTTCTCAATCTGCTTATATCAATTGATAAAGTCAATAATTCAGCTAGCATAGCTAATCCTTCCTGGGTTCTGGTAGTACGAGGTGCTCCTAAACCCAGTGAAGTAAGATTTCCTTGTTTCATCCCATTCAATTGAGTTGCAGAGTGGATAAATGCTTCATGATTGAGTAGTTGTTTTTTATCCAATTCAGAAAACATGGCACTTTCCCTTATTTTTATTTTTGTAGCACCAGCCAATGCTTTAGCTGAAATAGAACTGTCAACTACTATTTCTACCTTATCATCTGTAAAGAACTTATTAACTTTTGATTCAATCCAATTGGCAAAATCTGAAGATGCCATAGTATAATCTACATTGCTGATATCATCATGTTGATTTAGCTGATCTGTTACATTTAATAGAAACTTTGCGGCATCTACCCCATTGCTTTTTTGTGTGTCATAAGACATGTCAGGTCTACCGTATATGCTTATTGAATGCCTGGTAAATTCTTTTGTTCCAATATTTGCAAGCATTTGACATGCTGCAGCATAACTAAACGCAGTTTCATACAAATATTTTTCTATAGGTTCATCCTGGTTTAGTTGCTTCATGATTTTTTGAAGCCCAGATAATTCTTCAGAAAGTTCCCTTTTTTGAAGATTTATAGTGGGTAAAGTTGGATTACCCTTTTTCCAGTCTTTTAGAAATTTTTCCCCTGGCCCTGAAGGCCAGCTAAGCGCGGTTAGGACTTTTATAGATTTTGCGGTTTCTACCAGCTCATCATTTATTTTTTTGATTTTTTCAGTGTTCATACGATATGGAATAAAATGCCCTTATCAAAAATAACTGAAAAAGAATGAAGAATTTGTATTATAAAAAGCCCTGGGTTAAAATATTTTTAGTCTGCTTTATAACCGCTTTCTCTAAAAATTTTATGATGATCCGTTTCGTTGAGTAAATCTTTCATATTGATCCCGGTCTTGTCCACATAACTCTGAACAATCTCCCAACCCAGCCATGCTCCTACTCGGCCCGGACATTCCTCATCAATCTCGTAAACATTCGGTCTTTCACCTACGAATTTTCTTTTTACCTCCTCAGAAATATCATACCATAATTCATTCTGATTGAATGTAGCATATATGGCTGTTCGATTATCTTTTACCAGTTGCATTTCTTTTGGAGTAAAACCGATGATTTTCCAATCTTCCAGACAAGGTAGAAGCATACTGACCAGGTAATAAACCTTACCATAATCTATCATTTGAGAAAGAAGGGTATTTTCTTTTCCGGTTGCAATTAGATCCGTAATATAAAATTTCAATAAAGTAGCCGAGAGATAATCATAATTATATCTTTTGAGGATATATCCTGGAATATTCATTGGCGGATAAGTAGCAGAGTCGCCGATAAAATAGTCGAGTCCATAAACAATTGTAGAATCAGAAAAATGCATGTCATTATACAACCCTGTCACCATAGTATAAATGGTAGGCACATTCTTTTCAGGAAAGTAATATTTCATCCAGGCAAACCCCGTCTGCAGCTCATTTTTTATTCTGTCTTCATTTTTTTCGAAGTATTCTACAGACTCATTATACAATGTATCTTTTATATGTGGGTCCTGAAATAAGCCAAAAAGTCTGAAAGCCAAAATATTCAGATCCGGGTATTGTTCAGAAGCAAGCAAGCCTTTGGCAATATCCGGATTTTGATTCAGAAACTCCATCACCTTATCTCCACTTTTAGCCTGAATCAAATTTGTTTCCGCTCTTTTTATTTCAACCGTAACCTGGGGTAATTGCACATCAGGAGTTACTCTACATTTTTCTTCTTTTTTACATGAAATAAATAAAATGATCAGTGCTATTAGGGAAACTGCTCTCATACTTTATATTTTTGAATGTAAAACTAATCGATATCCGTCATCTCTATGCAAAAGTTCTTAATTAGTGCCCTCTGCTTCATAGTTTTTTTTACCGCTGAAGCTCAAACCAAAATTGGGCTAAAGTTTTCTCCTTTTTTTAGCACCAACAGAGTAAATCTAAGATATAATGACCTATCCCAGGATACACTGGATATAACGAAAGATCAGACATTTACGCGTTTTTCGCTTGGATTAATTGTGGATCAATCTTTAACCGACACTTATGTATTTAGCACGGGTATTGTTTTTATCCCCAAAAGGATAGGTTTTACAGTAGAGCCGGAAAACGGAGCTTTTTTCAGCCCTATCACCGAAGCATATAATTTACAATATCTTCAGCTTCCGGTTTCATTAAAACTATTTACCAATGAAGTATTGCCGGATTTGAGTATATTTTTCCAGGTGGGAGCCGGCGCTGAATTTAGAATATTTGATTCACCTGTAGAAGAGACTTATAATTTTATTGAGGAGTTTAATCCTTTTGACTTAAGTGTAATCTTATCAGCCGGAACCGAGTATAGAGCCGGTGTAAATACTGTTTTATTTGCAGATGTAAGCTATCAAAGAGGTCTACTCAATACCGTAAAAACAACAACAGTACCCCTTCCGGAAAATTTTTCCATCAGAAGTACTGTTATTATGATTGATTTGGGTATAAAGTTCTAAACTTCAATCATTTCTCCACTTTTATTGAAGAAATTGAATTCAGTGATAGCTAGAGAACTATCCTCAACTATTTTTACCCACTTTAAGTATTTTTTAAACCATTTTATCTGAACTGAGGAAAATACTCCTTTAGTTAGATATGCATACAAATAAGGATGTACAGCTAGTTTAACTCCTTTTTCATTTTGCTTATTTAGGAAGTAATCCAACATCTCCTCAATCTGATCTGCAACTATAATGGAGGCGGATATTTGTCCGGTTCCCCCACAGGTTGGACATTCTTCTCTGGTAATGATGTTTACTTCAGGCCTAACCCGCTGACGGGTGATCTGCATAAGCCCAAATTTTGAAAGCGGAAGTATGGTATGCTTAGAACGGTCATCATCCATTTCCTCTTTAATTCTCTTATAAATCATCTTTTTGTTATCAGACTTCCGCATATCAATGAAGTCCACAACGATGATTCCTCCCATATCCCTCAGCCTCAACTGGCGAGCTATTTCTTTAGCCGCTTCAAGGTTTACGGTCAGGGCAGTTGCTTCCTGATCTTCTTCCCGGTTAGATTTATTTCCGGAGTTTACATCAATTACATGTAAAGCTTCCGTATGCTCTATGACAAGGTATCCACCATTGGCAACAGTAACCGATTTACCAAAAGATGATTTTAGTTGTTTCTCTATTCCATAAGCCTCAAAAATTTTGACTTTAGATTGATAGAGCTTAACAATTTTCTCTTTTTCCGGAGCTATTTTTTTGATGTACTGCTTGATCTCAGCGTAGAATGCTTTGTCATCTACCATGATCATATCAAATGATTCATTTAGTACATCTCTTAGAATAGAGTTAACTCTACTCATTTCTCCGATTACCATATCCTGAGGTTTTGCCGTTCTTAGAGCTTTGATTCCATTTTCCCAGGATTCTAATAGATTTCTCAGGTCATTATCAAGTTCTCTGACCTCTTTACCCTGAGCAACAGTACGTATAATTATTCCAAAATTATCCGGCTTGATAGAACTAATGAGTCTTGATAATCGCTTCCGTTCGTTGGGATCAGCGATTTTTTTAGACACACTAACAACCTTTGAAAAAGGTACCAATACTAAGTACCTTCCAGCTAATGACAACTCGCATGAAAGTCTGGGCCCTTTTGTGGAGATAGGTTCTTTGACAACCTGAACAAGAATCTTTTGATTCCTGGAAAGGACCTGGTTTATTTTCCCAAGCTTATTTATATCTGGTTCATGTTTGAACCCTGTAAGCTTGTGAGTGATATTTTTTTTACTCTGAACAAGCTTTGTAAACTTATTCAAAGACTGAACTTGCGGTCCAAGGTCGAGATAATGCAGAAAAGCATCTTTCTCATAACCAATATCTATAAATGCAGCGTTAAGACCTTGAACTACTTTCTTAACGCTCCCCAGGTAAATATCTCCAACGTTAAATTGATTACCATTCTCTTCAGAATGATACTCAACCAAACGCTTATCCTTTAAAAGAGCAATCCTAGACCCATTTTGAGTTGAATTGATGATCAATTCATTACTCATGTCAGGTCAAATTATCAGATTACTTCTTTTTATGTCTATTTTTTCTAAGTCTTTTCTTTCTCTTGTGTGTAGAGATCTTATGTCTTTTTCTTTTTTTACCGCAAGGCATAATTCTAATTTTTTAAATTCCTTTAACTATTTTCTAAATATTCTAAAGCCGCAGCTTGTAATGCAGGATCTGCATCTTCCGCTTCGGTAACTTTTTCAAACCAATTCTTTGCGTTTTCCTGATCCTGAAGCTCCTGGTAACAAATACCAAGGAATAGCATTGCTTCGTAATCAGCAGAATCTAATTCAAGTGCTCTTTCAAATCTTTCAACACCTCTATCATACTGACCAGACCTAATTGCCAGTAAGCCAAGGTTTATTATTCCCTCTCTATATTCAGGGTTTTCATCCACAATTTCTCTTAACATCTGTATCCCCACCATCGGTCTGTCGGTAGTTACCAATGTCATTGCCAGCTTTGTTTTAGCTGACAAATTCTGTGGCTGAATCCCTACTAGCTTGTCTAATGCATCTCTGGCTATCTCCGCTCTCTCCGCTGCCTGTTCAGCAGTTTCGGATCTTTCAAATAGCGTATACATTAAATAAGCTGACTTTTCAAGAGCCTGCAAAGAACTATCCTTTAACAAAAACTTCGAAGTAATCGAATAAGCGCTGTCCGTATATCCGTACTTTAAGTAGTATTTTGCCAAAGAGTCTGCAAAGATAATAGTATTTAGCGACTTTTCCTCATTGAGAAGTTGTCTTAAAGAACTAATTGCTTCCGAGTCTTCCTCCGTAATTGAGAAATCATGAGTTTCAA
>CAYTFO010000129.1:0-10533 GCA_964437135.1 uncultured Roseivirgaceae bacterium
GTATTTTCAATATTTTTCAGATCTCCAGAAAAAGCATCTGATCCTATTATTTATTTTGTTTCCAATAACCATTCCTCAACTGAAAAGGTGGATTATTTATTTACCATGCAGGAGAGAGAGATGGATGAAAAAACTGTTTCAAAGGAAAAAGGTGAAAAGCTTTGGAGTAAAACAATTCAATTGCTTGAAAAAATTGGTTATCCGGTATAAGATTTTAAGACCATTACAATACCAAAACTGAAATTCTATAAACACATTTCAATAAAAGAATAGTTTAACTGATTCTCCAAACAAGATTAGTATAACCATACTCTATTTTTTGACGGCGATTTAATTTTTATCTACCGCATCATGGCTGGTTTCGTTTTTTTTATCCTTGCGTTTTTTATCCATCACCATCACTCCGTAGTCCAGCGCATAGACATACAAGGAGATTACCAAAATATTGATATGTAATCGAAAGATGAAATAGCTAAAGATAGAGATGATTGAGAGTAAAAGAACCACTATAAATCCTTTGGTTAAGTTGCTGGCAAGACCTGTGAACTTCAGATTATTTCGAATGAATTTTTCAAAGAAATCGTCCGGATTATAAATGATGAGTGTAACCAGATAAAAGCAAAAAATCAGATAAAGAATAAATGGCCAGGAAATAACCATATCCCGGTTTTCAAGAGCTAAAAAGGCATTAAGTAGAATTAAAGGTCCTGATATTTCTCCAATGTAGGTTTCAAGGTTGTCTGAAAAAATGAAGTCACCAATGACTATTATTCGGTTTTTGGTTAGTTCATGAATGTTTTCCTTTCCTAAAAGGAGAAATTCACCCAGGTTGATCAATGGATATTCTTCTTTTTCAAATAAATCATAATTATTAATGCGCAGGTCCAGGAAAAAAGGATCTATGACATAGCCATTGTCGAGTTTATGTATCCATCCATATTCAAATTCTGTATTTGACTCATCTAGATGAATTTTCAATGGCAGACTTAGTTTGTCCGGACCCCAGGCCATTTTGAATTTTGTAAAAACATCATCCAAAATATCGATATAAGCAATAGCACCTGGAAGGTCAATAACAGGTTCATAGACCGTGCCCGAATCAGTCATAAGGTACGAGACATAGAAATCCGGTAATTTTAGTGCAGATTTTTGTAAGGCTGAATCATGCTTTGTCGGACTTTCAAAAAAGATATCGCAGATCACAAAGCGATAATTCGGGTCCTCACCAATTGATTTGAAAAGCTGCGTTAGTTTTTGACGGTCGGTAATGGGCCGATTTCCCAGAGGAAAAAATCCGGTTTCATCATAGATGTTAATCAGCTGGTTGTCATATGAGGTGTTGATAAATAGAAATTCATCATTGCTATAATCCTTCCCGGTAAATGATTTCTTGAGGATAGTTGCCAGTTGAACAATTGTTTCTTCGTCTTTATAGAGATAATAGGACTTCTGTAAAAAAAGTGCCAGTACGACAAGCAAAACTGCATGAAGAAAAAGAATTAAATATTTCAAAAGCCGGGACAAAGCCAGAACTTAATTCATAACCATCGCAAACTCTTCAGGGCTGAATTTACCATAGGTTTCATTCAGGTATTTTTTAAGCGACTCTGCTGTGAACTTAGTACCTGTTAGCTCTTCGTAATAGGCTAGTTCAGATTTTAATTGAGCAAGGTCAATTTTGAATATATGTGCATCGCATAACTCGAGTGTTGTACCGAATGACGAATCCACAAAAAATAGCCTGTGCAGACCCAGCGGGGTAGAGCTATCCAGAATTATGTAGTCATCATCTGCTTGAAGTTGATATTGTAGGTTACTATCCTTAAAAACAAGGAAATGAGTGTTGTCTAACTCCATTTTAGACTGATCGTATTCTATTTTATGCTGATTGATGATAGCTATAGGGGTACTAAAATAATTTTTTACCTCCTGAACATTAGATAAACCTCCAGTACCACGGGTAGCAACCTGCTTTTGAAGAGGGAAAAGATTTTCTTTTACAAAATAGGCAACAAAGGAATCCGATTCTTTTTTCTCATTGACCGGACGGATTATTTTGCGGCCATTTTCAGAACTAAAAACTACTAGAAAATCCCCGTCAGATCCAAAGGTCAACTTATCATCCGGTAAAATCTTATCCTTGAAAGTAATAGTCTCACCATCTTTTTTGATCTCACCTTTAGTGTGAATTACATAATAGGCTTCCTGTGCTAAAACAACAAGTGATAGTAAAAATAGCGAGACAAATAAAAATAGGTTCTTATTCATAATCAGTGTGGTTAGTTGGATGAATTTACAAAATCAATTTCTTAATTTCAATTTTATAAAGATAGACTTTAAATAATGGATAATTTTTAACGAATCAGCCATTTCAATTTTCATTACAAACTAAAGTAGTTTGATTGCTTACGAAAGACTGTAGTCATTAAGAAAAATATAAATCATCACAGCGCCCATTGTTAACATCTGCCATGTATATATCATCGCCTTCATGTTTCCTCATTTTGGAAATAATATAATAATTTCCTTATTATGGAAATAATTAAGATTAGATTCATTTTTTACCGATTTTCATGACTTTCTTTTGAAATATTTAAATCTAGCTTTACAAAATTTCTAAAGTCAGCTTAATTCACAGTTTTTTCTTAAGCAGATCAAAGGATTTTTCAATCGTCTCATCTTTCTTGGCAAAACAAAATCGAATTACTTTATCGTCAGGAGGGTTAGTATAGAATGGGGAAACTGGTATAGATGCCACTCCAACTTTTTCAGTTAGGTACTTTGAAAATTCAACATCATCCAAATCGCTGACTTTCTCATAATTGAATAGCTGAAAATAAGTGCCTTCAGATTTCACACTGGATAAAGGCAGGTCTTTAAATGTATCCAGCATCAGGTTTCTTTTCTTTTCAAAATAGCCGGACAAATATTGATAATGATCAGGATTGGAGAGATAATCCGCAATGGCAAATTGAAGAAATGAATTGGCGCAAAAAATATCCCATTGGTGGATTTTCTTAAATTCATCAATAAGATATTCAGGGCCCACAATATAGCCTAGTTTCCATCCTGTGGCATGAAGTGTTTTCCCAAATGAATAAACAGCCAAAGATTGTTGGAAAAGCTTCGGATAACGTAATACACTTTGATGCTGTAGACCATCATATACAAGATGTTCGTAAACTTCATCACTGAGCACAATAATATTCTTTCCTGAAACGATGCTCTCTAATGCCAGCAGATCCGCTTCTTTCAGGATTGCTCCGGTAGGGTTATGAGGTGTATTGATGAGAATCATCCGCGTTCGTTCTGTCACCATATCACTTACCCTATCCCAGTCAATTTTGTAGTCTGGATAGGTCATTGTGTAGGGTATTGGTATTCCTCCTGCAACTTTTATCTGATTAGAATAACTGTCATAGGCAGGTTCGAAAATAATCACTTCATCCTTATCGCCTACAAAAGAAAGTATAGCTGTTTGTAATGCCTGAGTTGCTCCAGCGGTAACACAAATTTGTGAAGACGGGTCTGCTTTATAATGGTAAGTTCGCTGAATCTTATTTGAGATAGTTTCGAGTAGGAGAGGAACTCCTGCAAGTGGAGCGTATTGATTTTTGCCTTCCTTCAACCTATTGATAACCAATTCTGTGAGTTTTGGATCACAGTCAAAATCAGGGTAGCCCTGTCCCAGATTGATAGCATTATGTTCTGCAGCCAATTTTGACATAACGGTGAAAATTGTAGTTTCAGATTGAGGAAGTCTTGAGTTTATTTTTACCGGTGTCTGCATGAAATTAAATTTTGCTTAAACATAGTTGATATTGAAATGAATGTTTATTGGATGACCTTTATAAGCAGGAAAGCACTGTCAAAATGACGATTTTGTATGGAATCCAACTTTTTGGCACGGGATATGTTATACTATTGCAATGAATGTGGAGCAGAAGTCAGTGTTCATGCCGATGCCTGTCCAGGCTGTCAGGCACCGATTGATGAGATAAAGGCTTACAATGTTTTTAATATCAAGTTTAAACAGGAAATCATTAAATACTTTTCTGTAGCTGATTCTTATCAAAATCAGGAATTGGCAGCAGTAATCAGATAGTTTACTGCTCCTCTTTTTACTTTTTTTATTAATTAAAGGATAAAAATTTTTACTCCAAATAATCATCCGGATTAAACGGAATATCATCATCGGGATCTTTATCGAAGGGCCCTATGCCTGGAGGGTTGAATAATCCCCATCTATCAATTACATAATCCCATTGATCAAAACTGGTAACCCAATCAATAAAGAGTAATCGATATTCTTCCACCAGATCTCTTACAATCTGGAAATATTCTACTTCTTCAAATCCAAAAGCTTCAAGTGAATGATTGTGAAGAATCAGGTCCCGGGCAGCTTTTCGAATAATAGTCGCATTTTCCATTTTCATATCATAGAAAGCTGATCCTGAAGCTCCTGCAACTTTCACGGTTAGTAATGCCGCATCAGAAAGCATATAACCTTTTGTGCTTTGAAGCATTTCATCCTCTTCAGGTATCAGTTTTGAGATTTGATGAACTACTTCAAAAATTTCTTCACCTTTCTGATAAATAGGCAGGCTTTTGGGATCAATATAGTCGTATCTGTCTTCCAAGGTTTTAAGTATTAAGCTAAGAATGCAATGCTAATGAAAACAAATTAGAGAAGAAATATTATTTAGCATAAAATGGTATGGTGATGTGATTTACTATCCTTTGAGTTCCACTTATAAACGTTCGGTAATGAATATTTTAATAATACTTAGGCGAATAACACCAAGTTTGACTGAGATTAAATCCGATATCCAATTTAGCTGCGTTCTGACTTTTTATTCTTTATTAAAAGCAATTCTTTCAACTTCTTTTTCCTGATAAATAGCAAGGATATTCAAGGAATCACTTTTAAAAAATTTGTCATTATTAGCAATTTTTAGTGAAAAGGGACTTGACTCAATTTTCAGCTTACTGATTTTAGTTTTATTATACTCAATCTGGCTTTCTAAATGGCGTACTTCATATGAAACTTTATTCGCTTTTTCCTTTATGTTATGATCAAAATGTTCTTTTCCGATTTCATATATAGTCCCTTTATAGTCTACCGCTATGGAAGATTCGGTCGTTTTTCCCAAATGAATAGGGTAATAGCCTTTTGCAATTTTGACACCTTTTTCAGGCCGGATAGTTTTAATCAATTTCCCATAAATGACTGAATCTTGTAAAAGTTCAATCTTTGATGTTAATCGTTCAATTACTTTTAGGTAACCAGCTATTTGAGTTTCTTTTGTTTTTACAATAGATGTGTACAAAGTCAACTTATCAATATAATTTTTTCTTGACTCATCTATTCTCTTTTCAAATTCAGTTTGTACATATTTGAATTGAGCAACTGAAGAAAAAGTAAGCAAAACCAGGATAATGGTGTATTGAATTTTCATTGTTATCACATTTAGATTCATCAGCAGTTAGTCATAAACTGTGCCAAATGTCCGCTATTTGATAATTGTCATTTATTGCTAGTAATCATTGTTAGTGACTTTAACTAAAAATGGTATGGTCATATACTTTCTGAATCGAAACTTTATGAAAATATTTCTTAATCTGCCAAGAACTGTTAGCTCGCGTCTTTAACCTAAAATGATTCTTCTTCACGTCCATTTGAGAAGTTCGGTTACCTTTAGCTAAAATTTGGGCAGTAAGCTTTTTTTGAAGATAAGCACGAGCTAGAGGTGATAAAGATCTGATGGGAAATTATATGATATTGATATGAAACTGTATGTCAAGTACATGGTCAGTTTGCGTTGCAAATTGATGGTGAAGGAAGAGTTAAAGAAATTGGGATTAGTGAATACAGTCGTAGATTTAGGTACTGTGGAGGTTTTAGGAGATATCACTTCAGATCAAAAAAAACGTTTGAAAGAAAACCTACTAAAGATTGGTTTGGAATTGTTGGATGACAATAAGAGTATTCTTATAGAAAAAATAAAGCAGGTTGTCATTGAACTTATTCATTATTCAGATGAATTACCCAAAGTTAATTATTCGGACTATATCAGTGAAAAACTAAACCTTGACTACACTTATTTGGCCAACACATTTTCAGAAGTAAGAGGGATCACCATACAACAATTTATCATCTTGCACAAAATAGAAAGGGTCAAAGAGCTTCTTATATATGACGAGTTAAATTTGACAGAGATTGCCTATAAATTGCACTATAGCAGTGTTGCTCATTTATCAAATCAATTTAAGAAAATTACTGGCCTTACGCCTACCTACTATAAAAACCTAAAAGAAAAACGTAAAGGAAACCTTGAGGATCTTTAGGTGAAGGGGAATGATTACTAGTTTTGCTAAAACACTTTTCTTAGTGTTTGATGTGAGATATATGTAAAGTTCAGGCCAGGAAATGTAATGCTTAGGCATAATATACGGTCCACCTTTGCTACTATATCTAAACACTTATTTCTTTGATAAAAATAATGCTTAAGGTATTAATCGTAATTATACTTTTGGTATGGTCCATCGGCTATTTTCTTTTTTGGGGTGAGGTGTATGGTATTGTGTTATTGGGGTTGATTATCATTGCGTTATTGCTTGTATTCATAGGTTTTATTACAGGGGGTAAATATTTGTAATGTTCAGGCGCTACTAAGATAACATGAGATATCTGTAACAATCAGCTTTTATGATGTAATGCTTTTTATTCTTAAGATATTGACCTTTGTTATTTAGTGAAGGACTGCCCAAACGAGGGTATTTCTATAAGAATTTAAATTGAATAAGATGTCAAGAGGTAAAGACAAAGAAGGAAAACCCAAGTCGGATAAAAAAGTAGCGGTTAAAAGTCTCAAAGAAAAGAGAGCTGATAAAGCAGCTAAACGAGCAGAAAAAAAGAGGTCAGACTCTTAGACTTATACAGGTTTAATAAATAAATATGGTAGAATTGAAACCCTTAAAGAGTTATCTCCTGACACATATGATTGATTATACTCCAAAATCAGTCATCTCGAGGTACATAGTAAAAAAAGAAACCGGCAATGTGTCTATTTCAGCTCACGATGAAGGAGAAGTTTTTACTGCTGAAGTTTTGGCCTTTGATAAGCTGATCCAAATTATTGACGGAGCTGCTGAAGTGATTATGAATGATAAGATAACTCACTTACAATCAGGACAAATATTGCTTATTCCTGCTCACTCCCCAAATACAATCAAAGCAAATCGACGGTTTAAGATGATTTCAACCATCATAAAAAGTGGATATGAAGATGTTAATATCTAATCACGAGTAAATAAAATGAAAGAAGAACCGATTGGGAAATATGCACATGGTGAAATAGTTTATTCCAAAAAATATCCCACTGTAAGATTAAAGGTCAGAAGATATGTAAGCAGAATTTACTATTGTCAATTTATGGATAGCCCTGACCAAAAGGAACTTGCATTATTTGAGAGAGAACTAGTGGATATTCAGGACTCCTCATTAATAAAATAAATACATAACACTCAGAATATGCGATTAAGAAGCTGGAGAGAAATTAGAATCATGATGAAATGGAGATTTGCCAATCTTACGGACTCAGACTTTGAAGAGCGAGATGGAGATAAAGAAGAAATGCTCGACCGATTGGCAAACAAGATCAAGAAGACAAGACAGGAGCTGGAGTTACTCTTTGCTGAGCTTCAGAAATATTGAAATTAATGAAACTGGGGGTAAAAGTCTCTCTTCGACGCAAGTTTTCAACTCGTAACTCTTACCATCTTACTCATAGATTTGTTTTGTAGATATTAAATGCTAAGAACTAGCTATAGTGTACAATATTTATCAATTGAGATCCAAAATCATTACAAATAAGGCACATTATTTATTCGACATAATGTTTAAAACTTACTTTCCGATACAGAACTTCGAAAAAATATTGGCCAGCAGATCATCAGTTGTAATCTCTCCGGTGATCTCACCCAAGTAGTGGAGAGAATTACGAATGTCCATAGCCAAAAAATCATTGGTAATCTCATTGTCAATCCCATCAATTACCTGTAACAGGGCGTCTCTGGTGGATTGGAGACTTTCGAAATGACGGGCATTAGTGACTATCGTATTTCCGGTTTTGAATTTGTCCAGATTGACAATCTCCAAAATCTTGGTTTTTAGTTCATCCAGATTCTCTTTACCCAGTGCGGAAATAAATACAAACCGTTTGTCTCTCTTTAAATTATCCAACAAATCCTTATCGGCTTTATCTATTTTGTTACCAACCATCACAAAGGGTATTCCGAGGTTTTCCAGTTGATTGACCTGACGATTGATCTCTGTAATATCATCCTCACCCAAATCAACCATATACAAAAGCATTGAAGCTTCACGCATCTTGCTGTGAGTTCGCTCAACTCCAATCTTTTCTACATGATCTTCCGTATCCCGAATTCCGGCCGTATCAATAAACCGAAAGTGCATGCCTTCAATCACAATTTCATCTTCAATAAAATCGCGGGTAGTACCCGGAATATCTGATACAATGGCTTTTTCCTCATTCAATAACGCATTGAGTAGGGTGGATTTACCGGCATTAGGTTTCCCTGCTATCACAGTCGGAACCCCATTCTTTATCACATTGCCCAATGAGAAACTCTCCAATAATCCGTTTATGACTACCAGTAGTTGGTTGATCAGGTTTTTCAACTGATCTCTGCTTGCAAATTCAACATCCTCTTCAGAAAAATCAAGTTCCAATTCTATCATAGATGCAAAATGAATGAGCTCTTCCCGGAGCTTCTTAATTTGTTCCGAAAACCCACCCCGCATTTGGTTCATGGCAGCAGAATGAGCGGCTTCATTTTCTGATGAGATGAGATCTGCTACGGCCTCTGCCTGAGCCAGGTCAAATCTTCCGTTAAGAAATGCCCGCTGCGTAAATTCACCGGCTTTTGCCAATCGCGCTCCTGATGAAAGTAATGCATTGATAACCTGCTGAAGAATAAATTGCGAGCCATGACAAGAGATTTCTATTACATCCTCTTTCGTGTAGGATTTGGGTCCTTTGAATAATGTGACCAATACCTCGTCCAGTATTTTGTTTTCGAAACGAAGTGTTCCCAAATGGGCAGTGTGAGAAGATTGTTGCGTTAGATCTTTTCCGAAAAATAGTTTGTTGACTATCTCGAAAGTTTCAGGTCCTGAAACCCGGATCACTCCAATTGCTCCTACACCAGGAGGAGTTGCTAACGCCACTATCGTTTCTTTGTTCATTTTGCAAAATTAGAGTAAACGTTGTTGAATTCTGTTCTGTAATCAGAAAAGGTATGTAATTGAACTATCCAAAGACAAATTAATCTCCTGTTGTCAATTTCAGGTCGGTGTTGCGAAAGGTCAGCATAGTCTTCTCTACATTGTCTATGATGTATGGTTTAACAAGGTTATATACCCATTCTGGGATGTCCAATAACCCAGTATACTCAATAGTATTTGCACCAGTTTTTTGATAAAAATCCCAGGTTATTTTATAAGCATCGACACGATCATATTTTGGGACTTCCGGTACGCCATTACCTAATACGGATCTCGAAATAAAGTGACCCGGCCCTTTTTGTCCAATATAAAGGTCAACCACGCCTTCTTTTTTAAGGAACCAATATTCAATAAAAAACTGATATGAGAAAGTACTGTCAGACTTTGAGTTAACTGATATCATACGAACCGAATCAACACCGGATATCCATTGCGTGTAGGATTCCACATCCCTGAGCTTTCGGACAAACTCATTAGGATTGAAGGAAGTTTGAAATCTGCAGCCCAGAATAATGGAATCTTCCTTCACTTTCTCAAAATAGTCAATGCCGTTTTTCGATTTCACGAGCTTCCAATTCTCAGCGTCGAATTGAGTTTGAGCCAGTAATGAATAAGTGGGCCCGAGTAAAAAAATGATAAGAAATCGATACATTGAAATATGTTAAATACTGGTGTCTTCTTCTATCTGTTGAGGTTTTAGAATCTTAGCATCCGCATAAAATGTTCCAAATGGAATAAGGGAAGCCACTAAAACTGTAAATGAGGTTGAAATTTTCCATTTAAAGGTGAAGATAGCCTGTAAAGCCAGAAATATGTAGGCAATGAAAAGTATTCCATGAGCCATTCCAACAATGTAGTTGGGTTCGGGTATTTCCAACATATATTTCAACGGCATTGTAACTCCCAACAAAAGATAACTAATTCCTTCCAGTATCGCAATCACTCTAAATCTTCCTATGAATGTATCGAGGTTCATAAATTGTTTTTTATAGAGTAACAGAAGTTGTGTTAGAAGGTTCGAGGAAATAGCTTGCCCGGCGAGGGACGAGACGGGGGAAATAGGATAAATGGTAAATAGGTAAATAGGGAAATAGTAAACTAGGGAAATAGGGAAATAGTAAACTAGGGAAATAGGGAAATTGTCTTGTCCTAAAATAGGTTTACACACAAGTAAACTTATGAGAAGACGAAATGTACGAAGGACATCAGCTCAGATGAAGGTT
>CAYTFO010000130.1:0-10526 GCA_964437135.1 uncultured Roseivirgaceae bacterium
AGATAATAAATATTACAGACAACTCAAAAGCTTAACTTAACGACATTGAGCGCGCAAGCCTGAGTTACAAACACACGCAAATATCTAGACAAATAGGCAATTAGACTTTTATTATTCGAAAATCATAAAAGTGTGAGCAAAAAATGGATCGAAGCCTGCTATTAACCATGAACCAGAAATTATTAACAGCCAGTAATTTTGCGTACTTTGCGCCTTCTTTGAGTGCTTTGCGGTTAAACACTTATTAAGTTGAAATTCAAAAGAGTGGGAGTGCAAAATGGATCGAAGCCTGCTATGAACCATGATCAATAAACACTGAACTGTCTATTTTATTCTTTTCTTATTTCTTCCATATCACTAATTACTTCATTAAGTTTTTTAAATAAGTTACCATAAAGTAAGCCAACATCAAATTTGTAAATCTTCTTAGCAAATACTCCCATTGTTATTGCGACCAAGGTTGCAGATCCCCAGAAAAGAAGCGTAAGTTCATTATCAGAAAGTGATGTAAATTCCTTTTCGATCAGAAAATACATCAATTTTTCTCTGCCTTTTGCAAACCAAATCATTGATGCAGCCGCATAAAGTGCCAATGGGTAAAAATATCTGCTATATTGAATATTTGTTTTAAACTGTTGCTGAAGCCAATTTCTCAGATTTATAAGGTAATGGTAGCTGTCATCTGTCAAATCAAGTTTTTTTAATTCCTTCATTTTCACATAAGTATGTAATGCAGGGATGCTGAACAGTAAAAAAAATAGAATAGATATCCAGTGAGGCTGAGAAATCAATACACCATATATGGGCATAAAGACTGCAAACGCGACCAAAAGTAGGATATTAAACCTTCCCATATTGTGAAGCTTATCCATAATATGAAAGGACTTTTGATTGTAGAGATTCTCGATTTTGGGAACTTCAATTTCCTGCTTGCCCACAAAGCCCTGTTTCCAAATATCTTCAATTGACTTTTCCATCCAACATTTCTTTTAATTTTGATTTGATCCTTGTGATTCGAACCCCAATCGAGTTTTGATTGAAGCCCATCACTTCTGCTATTTCTGCATAGCTTTTTTCTTCGAGATACAATAGGATGATTGCTTTATCAATCTCTTTCAGCTTCCTAATAGCCTGAAAAAGTCTTTCGAAATCATCATCATTATAATTATCCTCAGTATGATCCCCGTTTCTCTCAGGCAGTTGTTCATGCTCAGAGTAACTAATTTTTAGTTTTTTCCCTTTCTTTAATAAGGTGAGGCAGACATTGAGTGCGACCCGATATACCCAGGTTGACCATTCAGACTGTCCTTTAAAGTTTTGATGACTTCTCCAAACCTGAAGACAGACTTCCTGATAATAATCCTGATAATCTTCCTGGCTGTTGGTGTATGCCGCACACAGTTTGCTTATAATACCTGCATAAGGCAGGATGTGTGTATGATAAAAGTCGCTACTCAATAGATATTTTTAACATTTAGTGTGTTTTTCCTGCTTCAACCTACGCATGAAATCTGAAAGATAGCTAATTTGGAAACCAGCGGCTGTAGTAATTACCAGCCAATTATAATCTTTCAATTCAGCATTTTGACTAAAGATTGAAACTAATAAAATTACTATTGCCCAGATCACACCTGTTACGAATTCAATATTTTTTAGATATTTCATATGTCTTTTTTTAGGGTTAGTGGCAGACTTTTGAAATCCTTACAAAAAAATTGGAAAAGTTTTTCTAGACTTTCGATATTAGAATGAAGAAATAAGACAATAAACATGTAGTGTATGCTTTGAGGTCCTTTGAGCTTCTATGTAAAACATTGTGCTACAACTTTAACGGAGTATAATCAATTGTTCCTTAGTTTCAAAAGACCTAAATAATCAATAAATTATTGTTCAATTTTTTTACCAATCATTTTCTTTATTTTTATTTAAGTATGGAAAAACTCGAAGCAACCGAAATTAATAAAAGAATCAATTCACTTGATTTACTAAGAGGGTTTGCAATACTGGGCATTCTCATTATGAATATTATTTCTTTTTCGCATTTCGGAACTGGATATCTGAATCCTAAATTGGGGGCTGGAATAGAAGGTTATAATGCGTGGTTTCATGGTTTTAGCCATCTCTTCGCAGATATGCGATTCATGAGTCTTTTCTCGATATTATTCGGTGCAGGGGTAATGTTATTTTCCGAAAATGCAGAAAAGAAAGGTATCAAAGTTGCCAAATACCATTATCGTAGAATGTTTTTTTTACTAGTGTTTGGTTTGATTCACGCTTATCTGATTTGGATGGGAGATATCCTGACCCAGTATGCAATATGCGGTAGTTTGGTCTTTTTATTAAGAAAAGCAAAAACACGCACATTAATCATAATTGCTTCAATTTTGTTTACAATACCCATTCTTCTTTCATTATTAACTTACTATGGGACACCACAATCAATGTTGGAAGATATTTTTTCATTTTGGACACCCACTCAGGATGAGATAGACTCAGAAACGAATGCATACAGAGGGTCTTATCTGGATCAAATGGCCCCAAGAGTTGAAGGAGCATTAATGCTGCAAACCACTCAGTTCTTTTTCGAAGCAATGTGGAGAATTTCAGCAATAATGATTTTGGGGATGATCCTTTTTAGAAAAGGAGTGCTCAGCGCAAGTTTACCAAAAGGTTGGTATCAACGCTTATTTGTGATTGCTTTTTCCGTAGGACTTTTCATTTCAGCAGTAGGTTTAAATAGAGCTTATCAAAAGGACTGGGAAGGAATATGGTATATGAACATAGGTCATCAATACAATTATATTGGCTCTTTGTTTATGGCGTTGGGGTATATTGGATTGGTTATGTTGTGGTCACTATCTGATAGCGTATTACCCGGTCTTAAAAATAGATTACAAGCTGTGGGTAGAATGGCTTTTACCAATTACATCGGTACCTCTATATTATGCATTACTATTTTCTATGGACACGGTTTAGGCTTATTTGGCAAATTGGATCGACTTCAGCAATGGGGAGTCATTCTTTCTATTTGGATACTGATCCTTTATACATCTCCTCTCATATTAAAGAAATATAAACAAGGTCCATTGGAATGGTTGTGGAGGAAGTTTACGTATTTACGGTAATTTTCAAATACATAAAAAATGGAAAAGATTTCAGATTCCAGTTTCCATATAGATAATAGATTTTAGTAAATCAAGATATTTTTTTGAGATGCAATCTTTAATCGTTGCTGTTATCTAATCTCAATATGATCTTTTTGCAACTTCGGGCTTCTCTGGTGTCCTTTGTGTTAAAAATAGAAAGCGTTCAAAAATCAAAGACAGAGAATCAAAAACTTATTCGATCAAACTCAAACGAAACTCAATAATCTCTTTTATTAATTCCAAAGGCAGAGGTTGATCATGAGGAAACTTGATGGTTCCTTTAGCAGTTTCATAAGCACTCAATTTATCTTTGAAGTGTTCTATAGTTTCTGTTTCGGGATAGATACCTATGTGTTCTTTAAAAGCAGCATAAACAAACACGTTCTTCTTTAGCTTAAAAGCAGGAACTCCATAGCTAAATACTTCCTTTCCTGCCGGAATAAGCTCTTTTCCCAATGATTGGATGTGCTTAAGCCGCTCCTGCACTTCGTCCGTAAACTGTTTGAAATAATCGACTGTCGTTAAAAATCGTGGCATTTTTGTTCTATTGTTTTCTATTGTGTGCTATGGTATTTCTATTGTGTGCTAGGGTATGCTATTGTGTTCTATGGTATGCTATTGTGTTCTATTGTATTTATTTAATGAATTTTTTTAACTTCAATTGGTTGACAGACACATGATAGGGGTACCGACAGCTGACTGACTATTTGTTTTCAATATATCCCGGACCTTTAACGAATCTTCCGCTTCTTACGCCAGTATGTTCGCCGTTATCCAAAACCTGGCCTCCATTTACAAAAACATGAACCATGCCTTCCGCATATTGATGTGGGTTTTCAAAAGTTGCCTTATCTTTTATTTCATCAGAATCAAAAACAACAATATCGGCATAATTACCTACTTTGAGTTCTCCACGATTCTGAATCTTAAGCTTTTGTGCAGAAAGAGATGTGAGCTTATATATTGCTTCTTCCAATGAAATCACATTTTCTTCTCTTACATATTTACCGAGCAGTCTTGCAAAATTTCCATAAGCTCTTGGATGAGGGTTAGCGTTGGTAAATGGTTCTCTAATGGAGAATGAACCACCATCAGAACCGAAACTCATATCCGGAAGTTGCATTTGTTTCTTTACGTTCTCCTCTGACATCAGGAAGTAAATGGCGCCTACTCTGCTGCTATCCTGAATGACCAAATCCATAGCTGTTTCTTCTGGTGATTTTCCTATCAATTCAGAGACAGCCTGCAATGTCATTCCAGTGTATTTTCTCAATGAGTCATTTCTGAATCCATTTAGGATGATATTATTTGCAGATCCAGATGCAAAATATAAGTTCTCCCAACCATCACCCTGCGCTGTCATTTCTGTAGCAACCTTTAATCTTGTTTCCGGATCTTTTAGTCTTTCAGCCCATTTTCCATAGCCACCTTCCTGAACCCATGGGGGCATAGCGGCATCAAGACCTGTAGCTCCTGCTACATAGTTGTACATATCAGTTGTGATTTCCAGACCAGCTGCTCTTGCTGAATCAATTTTTTTGATGGCAAGGTCCAGTTTGTACCAGTTATGTTTTCCTGCTGCTTTTAAATGATAGATTTCTGCAGGCACATTCGCTTCGGCAGCAATTCTAATAAGTTCATCAATGGCTTCCAGCCAGTAATCACCTTCACTTCTCAAATGTGAAATGTACATTCCGTTGTATTCTGAAGCAACTTTGCATAATTCAATAAGTTCTTCTGTTGAGGCATAAAATCCGGGCGCATAAATTAACGAAGAACCAATTCCCAAAGCACCTTCTTCCATTGCTGTTTTGACTAAAGCTTTCATACGTTCCAACTCTTCAGCTGTCGGAGCTCTATTTTCTTCACCAATTTCATTCATTCTGACTGTTGTTGCACCCACAAATGATGCTACATTAGTTGAAATACCTTTATTCTCAAGGTATTCTAAATATTCACCCAGTGTGGTCCATTCAATATCATATACAATATCTTTCTGAAAGGCCTTTTGCTCCGCTTTCATATCTTCATTTAATGGTCCCATCGACCAGCCCTCACCCATAACTTCCAAGGTGACACCTTGTCTGATATCACTTTCAGAATTTCCGTCTTCAATCAGGGATTCTGTTGCCCAGCTGAGCATATTGATAAATCCCGGAGCTACAACCAAACCAGAAGCCTCAATTTCTTTGATTCCTTTTGCATTACCCAAGTCCCCAACAGCAGCAATGGTGTCTGCATTGATAGCGATATCACCCACAAATTCCTGATTACCTGTTCCATCGATTATTCTGCCATTTCGAATTACTAAATCATATTGTGTAGGTGCACTGCAGGAGAGAAGTAAAATGAAAGTGAAAACTGAGAAATATTTCATAAGGTTATGGTTTTAGATTTAAACTTAAATATAGTTAAAGAGTAAAAGTATATCTTGCTTTATTTTTGATTACGCAGAAAATTTGCCGCTTTTAGGATCATATAGAGATATACTCCGATAGGAGCTAAGATTGCAAACAAAAAAACCGGGAGTGTATAAGCTCCAAGCCCTACACTTATGCCTTTTGCATTGCTGATTATTTGAAAATTGATGTAAAAGAAGAAAATAACAATAACCAGATTTATCACTCTTATCAATCGTGTAGCATAACTATTCATTTCTAAGGCATTTTCTTCTGTGATTTTGACCGGATAGTTAAAAATATGCGGAGAACGATTGACATTGTATAGTACAATGAAAATTATGAGAGATATAAATGGAAGTCCAAGTACCATTTCTTTTGTACTGTAACTATCAACTATTCCTTTTGAATTAAAATGTGAAGGAATCAGATCGGGCAGATCGTTAAAAATAATTATGGACAAAAAGAATATAATAGGCAAATGAAAAACGCCAGAACATCCAGCAACCAGTCGAATAATGATTTCTGAATCTCAATTTTTGGTCTTTTCATTTGTTATTTTTAGATGACCATAACATGAAAAGGATGATGGGTAGTAGTGTAGATATTAAGAATAAAGGCAGGAAGTAATTGCCTAATCCTGAATAAACACCCATTGCAGTATTAATAGATCTGTAACTTATGTAGAAGAAGGAAACAGCAATTACCAGATTTAGCACCCTTATCATTCTGGTAGCATTGCGGTACATTGATTCCGCATTGGATTCTGTTATCTCTGTGGGGTAATTGAAAATATGCGGGAAAAAGTTGAGTATGAATAAACCGATAAAACATACAGTGGCAATTGCCGGTAATCCCCAAAGCTTTGTTTTTGAGCCATATGCATCTGGCTGACCGGAAGCATCAAAATGAGTGGGAATTTGGTCCGGTAGCGATGAATAATTTACGAGCGGATACCCAATGATTAGAAGGATAAAAATGATCCCTACAATATCAATAAACCAGTCAATTGGTTTTTTCTCAATTTCAATAACAGGCCTATTCATGAACCTAATTTAGCAAATGATTTAATCTATTTCAATAATTACATTTTCGGTTTTGTTACCATTGAGCACATAATTTAAAGCGTCATCAATTTCATTTTAGTCATTCCCACTATGACTAAATTCATTTTTTTGCTACTTCAATGTTTGTTTATTTGTACTTTAATCAAACAACTTAATCAAATGCGCATTAACTACTTTTTTCTTTTTTTAACTGGTTTGTTGATTTTTTCATGTTCAACTCCACCAACTGAAGAAAAACAACCTGCTATTTCAGCAGATACTGAAGAATTCATTTTTTTTGCCGAGCAATTTGCAGACCTAAAAATCTTAAGATATCAGATACCTGGTTTTGAAAAGCTGAATCTGGATCAAAAAAAACTTGTTTATTATTTGGTCCAGGCAGGACTATCTGGAAGAGATATTATTTGGGATCAAAACTTTAGATATAACCTTGAGATCAGAAGTATTCTTGAGAATATGATTCAGGGATATAA
The DNA here is from genome assembly GCA_964437135.1 of uncultured Roseivirgaceae bacterium. Taxonomy (GTDB): domain Bacteria; phylum Bacteroidota; class Bacteroidia; order Cytophagales; family Cyclobacteriaceae; genus CAYTFO01. The sequence continues at coordinate 7,086 of CAYTFO010000130.1, forward strand.
AGGGGATCAGGCTGATGAGAACTGGCAGAAATTTGTGACCTATACTAAAAGAGTATGGTTTGCTAATGGTATTCATCATCACTATGGTATGGATAAAATGATGCCTGACTTTTCGGAGGAATATTTCAGACAACTTCTGGCAATGACCTCTACCGAAGCTTCTGAAGAGATTATAAATGTCATTTTTGACCCTTCAGTTGCAGCTAAAAAAGTAAACTTAAATCCTGATAAAGGACTATTAGCTGCTTCTGCTACTAACTTCTATGATCCAAATGTAACTGCTTTTGAAGTAGAAGCTTTTTACACTGCTATGATGGATAAGTCAGATTCTGAACCCATTTCATATGGACTAAACTCCAAAATTGTGAAAGGTGAGGATGGACAGTTAAAAGAAGAGGTTTGGAAATCAGGTGGGATGTATGGGGAGGCAATTGATCAAATGATCTACTGGTTAAATAAAGCGATTACAGTTGCTGAAAATGAAGCTCAAAAGAGAGCTTTAGAGTTGTTGGTAGAATACTATGAAACAGGCGATCTTAAAAAATGGGATGAGTACAATATTGCCTGGGTGAGTGCTACGGATGGAGATATCGATTATATCACTGGTTTTGTGGAGGTTTATAATGATCCTTTAGGCTACAGAGGATCATATGAAACAATAGTTCAGATTAAGGATTTTGAAGCTTCTGAAAGAATGGGAGTTTTAAGCGAAAATGTTCAGTGGTTTGAAGATAATGCTCCAATAATGGACGAGCATAAGAAAGAAAATGTTGTAGGTGTAACTTACAAGGTAGTTACAGTTGCAGGGGAATCAGGGGATGCTTCACCTTCTACACCGATAGGAGTAAACCTTCCAAATGCAAACTGGATCCGGGCAAAACATGGTTCAAAATCAGTGAGTCTGAGCAATATAATTGATGCATACAGAAATGCAGGTACGAAAGGAGCATTAGCGGAGTTTTGCTGGGATGATGCAGAAATAGCAAGAGCTAAAGAGCATGGTGAGATTGGAGATAAAATGCATACCGCATTACACGAAGTAATAGGGCATGCATCAGGCAAACTCGAACCTGGAGTAGGCACACCTAAAGAAACATTAAAAAATTATGCCTCAGCATTAGAGGAAGGAAGGGCCGATTTGGTGGCTTTATATTATTTAATGGATGAAAAACTTGTAGAACTTGGTTTAATTCCAAGTTTGGAAGTAGGAAAAGAAGAGTATGATGGATATATCAGAAATGGTTTGATGTTACAACTTAGAAGATTAGAGCCCGGCAAGGAAATCGAAGAAGCACATATGCGTAATCGTCAAATGATAGCAAAATGGGTATACGAGAAGGGAATGGATGATAATGTAATTGAACGAAAGGAAAGAGATGGAAAAACCTTTTTTGTAGTCAATGACTATGATAAATTAAGAGATCTTTTCGGTCAGATGTTGAGAGAAATCCAAAGAATTAAATCACAGGGAGATTTTGAAGCAGGCAAAAACCTTATTGAAAATTATGGGGTAAAAGTTGATCCGGAATTACATCAGGAAGTTTTGGATCGATATGCAAGTTTGAAGTCGGCTCCTTACAGTGGTTTTATCAATCCTGAGCTGGTTCCAGTAATGAAAAATGGAGAGATAACTGATGTTGAAGTTGAATATCCGGACGATTTTTCTACACAGATGTTATACTATAGTAAAAAATATTCGTTCTTAAAGTAAGGACTTGAAGACAATATATTTATCGAGGCCATTTGGATTGATCCATTTGGCCTTTTTTTATGCTTATTTTCAATTCATACTTTACCTTTTATAGATAAGGCTAAGAAAATAATTCCAGCTGTAACTAATAAAGCTGCAACAACAATTAAAATTATCTTTGAGTATTGTGGTTTTGGAAAAGGCTCGCTATCAATTACTTTTCCCTCTGCTTCTAATTTACTTTCAATTTCCTGACCTATTGCTAAACCTATCCAGATTCCAATTGCTGGGCCGATTCCCAGAAAAGCAAAATTGTCCAGTGCGATACAAATAGGTATCATAATTCCGGAGAAAATTGCTGAAAAAACGGCCATATATAGTCCGATAACTTCACCTTTTCTGTATTTTTTGTCTTTTGAAATTAGCATTTTAGAATATGTTTGGTATAAATCAATCTAGTTTAATTAGTTCCTGTTTCCATTATTTATTACCAAAAACTGCAGTTTTCTTAGAATTACTTACAAGTAATGACTAAAAGATTCAATTTCTAATCATATAAGTAGGGTGGTATTCTTTTTTTATTTGATGACTCATATAGGTATCCAATTTTTAGAAGCAAGAGTTCTTCAAATTGTCTGGAAATGAAAGTTACTCCAGCTGGCTGTCCATCAGATCGATAACCCATAGGAACTGTGAGTGCAGGAAATTTAGCAACAGCAGCAATACCTGCATTTCTGTTATTTACTGAAAGTATAATATCCAGATCATAAGTATCCATAATTGAAGCCAGGTATTTCCTGCCATTTACCTGTAATAGACTATCAAAATATGCCAAAGAATCTTTACTGATTGTTTCATTAAGGATACCACAAAATTGCCCCTGTCCGTATGGAATATTTTGAGCACTGTCTTTTTTATTAAATTCTATGATTTCATTTATCGATGTATATTGGATATCTGCTGATGAAAAATTTTCAAGATATTTTGAAAGATCATATTTCATGTCTCCTCTGAGGAGTCTTATGAATCCTGTTAGAGATGTTGCCTCCGGTTCAAACCAGATAGTATCGGCTCCTAATTCTAATAATTCAGTAGCAGCAGTAGAATACAATGAGTCTTTCTGAAAGCCTTTATTCAAACCAACTCTTATCCCTTCGAGGGTTTTTAAGTTTAAATCCAAATAGTCTTGTTCTTTTATTGCTTTCGAAAAAGAATCCTCAACATCATAACCAATCATTGCAGAAAGCAAAATTGCATTGTCAATTACATATTTTGTCATTGGGCCAGGAGTGTCCAGATGACTGGAGATAGGAATAATTCCTGATCTACTCAAGAGACCAATTGTTGGTTTAAGTCCAACAATTGAATTTGAGCTGGACGGCGATAGAATAGAACCTGAAGTTTCGGTACCTATAGCTGCTACTGCGTAATTTGCAGCAATTGCAACACCACTGCCTGAACTTGAACCACCGGTATCAAATTCTTTTCTTCCATAGGGATTAAGAGTTTGTCCTCCAAGTGCACTAAATCCATTTGGACATCCCAGGCAAATAAAGTTAGCCCATTCACTTAGGTTAGTTTTACCCAGTATAATTGCTCCTTTTTCCTTAAGATTTTTTGTAATGAAAGCATCTGTTGGGCTGTTATTTTTGAGAGCCATTGAACCGGCAGTTGTGGTCATCCCATCTGTATTGATATTATCTTTAATAAGCAATGGCATACCATAAATAGGATGTTTATCATCAGGATTC
>CAYTFO010000131.1:0-9920 GCA_964437135.1 uncultured Roseivirgaceae bacterium
CCTTTAAAACTTTTACATGGGACCTACAACGAGACCATCTGGAACCAGCTGCCCTCGAAGCCGATTACCTCATTCACCTGGCCGGTGCCGGAGTGGCTGATAAAAAATGGACGGATAAACAGAAAAAGGAAATTTACGATAGCAGGGTGGATGGTACCCTTTTTCTGGCGCGTAAATTTAAGGAAGCTGGGAAAACCTTAAAAGGTGTGGTATCTGCTTCTGCAATAGGAATCTACGGATTTGATACGGGAGATAAGCTAGTCGATGAGGCTGCTACACCGGGAGAAGATTTTCTGGCAAACGTAGTGGTCGACTGGGAAAAGTCTATAGATCAATTTGTCAGTGTGTCGCCCCAAGTAGCAAAAATTCGCATAGGGATTGTTCTGGCTAAAGAAGGAGGGGCACTCCCAAAACTCATTCAACCCATCAGATTAGGTGCCGCCACAGCTCTGGGCTCAGGTCATCAGATGATGAGCTGGATTCACATTGAGGATCTTTGCCGTATATTTCTGTTCGCTTTGCAAAACAAACTAACCGGGGCATTTAACGGGGCTGCTCCCCATCCGGTAAGTAACAGAGAAATGACCGCGACTGCCGCAAAAATTCTTAAAAAACCGTTTTTCCTGCCAAATGTACCCGCATTTGTTTTAAAGATAGCATTCGGAGAAATGGCCAATATATTGCTAGGAGGAAACAGGGTGTCTTCACAGAATATTCAACAGGCCGGGTTCTCTTTTCACTATAAATATCTTCAGGAGGCATTGGAAAATTTATTGAAAAAGTGACACCTATTTTTACCTAAATTCGTAGAAGTAAATTCATGGAAAATAATATTAAAAACGAAGAGCTGATCAGAAAAGCCTTCAAAGACCGCGACTGGAATGAAATTAAAAGTACGGACTCCTGGACGCTTTTCAGAATCATGGGGGAATTTACTACCGGCTTTGACAAACTGGCAAAAATTGGCCCTTGCGTTACCATCTTCGGTTCCGCACGAACTAAAAAAGACCACAAAAACTATCGAATGGCTGTGGAAATCGCTGAAAAACTGGTAATGGCAGGATTTGGAGTAATTACAGGTGGTGGTCCCGGGATAATGGAAGCAGGGAATAAAGGAGCAAATAACAAAGGGGGTAAATCGGTAGGTCTTAATATTGATCTACCATTTGAACAAAAAAGCAATGATTTCATTGACAATGATAAATCACTGGATTTTGACTATTTCTTCGTTAGAAAAGTAATGTTTGTTAGATACTCACAGGGTTTTATTGTCATGCCCGGTGGTTTTGGGACCTTAGATGAATTATTTGAAGCGCTCACATTAATTCAGACTGAAAAAATAGGAAGATTCCCGATTGTCTTGGTAGATTCTAATTTTTGGAGCGGCCTGATCGATTGGATTAAAGAAGTAGTTTTATCACAGGAAAAAAATATAAATCCTGTAGACATGGATTTAATAAGGATTGTGGATGATGCAGATGAAGCCGTTGCCGCCATTGAGGAATTCTATATCAAATACTTACTTTCTCCAAACTTCTAAGCAACTTTGCAAACTTTTCGTCTGATCTAATGCTTATTTTCACATGGAATTAATTGCCTTGAAGGAGATACCTGAACAGGAAATTCAGGAGGAGGAAAACATTGAAATAATTGGTGCTCGTGAGCATAATTTAAAAGATGTCCATCTCAAAATCCCCAGAAATAAACTTACAGTAATTACCGGCATAAGTGGAAGTGGGAAATCCTCTCTGGCATTTGACACCATCTATGCAGAAGGGCAAAGAAGATACATGGAAAGTTTTTCTGCTTACGCAAGATCCTTTATTGGCAATATGGAAAGACCGGATGTTGATAAAATCAATGGTCTTAGCCCGGTAATATCCATCGAGCAAAAAACTACTTCCAGAAATCCCAGATCTACAGTGGGAACTGTTACTGAAGTTTATGATTTCCTAAGACTACTGTTCGCAAGAGCGGGAATTGCATATTCCTATCTGAGTGGCAAACCCATGGTAAAACAGACTGAGGAGCAAATTCAGGAACAGATATTTAAGAATTTTGATCAACAAAAAATTGTCATACTTGCACCTGTTGTAAAAGGTAGAAAAGGACATTACAGGGAGCTATTCCAGCAAATTAGAAAACTTGGCTACACTAAAGTCAGGGTAGATAATGAAGTAATGGAATTAGTTCCAAAAATGCAGGTCGATCGATACAAAACACATGACATTGAAATAGTAATCGATCGATTGCAAATAGATGAAAAATACAAGTCACGGATCAATTCTTCTATTACTACAGCATTAAAACACGGTAATGGAATTCTAATGATTCTGGATGAAAAAGAAGAGGTGACCTTCTTCTCCAGAAATCTCATGGACCCTGAAACCGGAATTGCATACGATGATCCTGCTCCCAATAATTTCTCATTTAATTCTCCTTATGGAGCCTGCAAAGAATGCAATGGTCTGGGTGTAATAGAAGAAATTTCCAAAAATTCTGTGATACCCGATCAGACCCTAAGTATAAGCAGGGGAGGGATACTACCACTGGGTGAATATAGGGATATCTGGATTTTCAAAAAGATCGAGGCTATACTTAAAAGATATAAATACAATTTATCGACACCTATTAAAGATATTTCAGAAGAAGTACAAAACATTCTTTTGTATGGGGATAGTGTGCCCGTAGCAGTTAAATCTGTCAAATATCCAGGCACAGATTGGAACACAAAGTTTGAAGGGATCATCAACTTCTTAGAAAAACAGAAGGAAACTGGTACCGATAAAATGCAGGACTGGCTCAAAGATTTCATGAATACAAAAACCTGCCCCTCCTGCAATGGATATAGATTAAAAAAAGAATCACTCCACTTCAAAATTGATGACAAACACATTGGTGAACTGGCAGAAAAAAATATCGATGAGCTGAGTGAATGGTTTGTTGATATTGAAAAGAGGCTCAATGAAAGACAAAACACAATTGCCGCTGAAATACTAAAAGAACTCAGAAAACGAATCAGCTTCTTGCTGGACGTAGGATTGAACTATCTAAGTTTAAATCGACCATTAAAAACACTATACGGAGGTGAAGCGCAAAGAATACGTCTGGCGACTCAGATTGGAACCCAATTGGTGAATGTTCTTTATATTTTAGATGAACCAAGTATCGGTCTCCATCAAAGGGATAATGTAAAACTGATCCAGGCACTCAAGGATCTTAGGGATTTAGGGAATAGTGTGATTGTCGTAGAACATGACAAGGATATGATGCTGGAGTCGGATTTCATCGTTGATATCGGTCCCGGAGCCGGAAGGCATGGTGGTGAAATTGTGGCTGCAGATCCTCCAAAAAAGTTCATAAAAAATCATACAGCTACATCTGACTATTTGAATGGTCGCCGAAATATCGAAATACCTAAAGAAAGAAGGGAAGGTTCTGGTAAAGAGATTAAAATTAAAGGAGCAAGTGGGCATAATCTTAAGAATATAGATGTTTCCTTTCCGCTTGGGAAAATGATTTGCATTACCGGGGTTTCCGGATCTGGAAAATCAAGCCTCATCCATGAAACCTTGTATCCTATTCTTAGAAAACAATTTTACAATTCAAAACAAGAACCATTATCTTATAAAAAAATAGAGGGCTTAAAAAATCTGGATAAAGTTATTGAGGTAGATCAGTCTCCAATAGGTAGAACTCCAAGATCCAATCCTGCCACGTATACGGGAGTGTTTTCAGATATTAGGTCTTTGTTTGCCCAGCTACCGGAAGCAAAAATTCGAGGATATAAACCGGGAAGATTCAGCTTTAATGTTAAAGGGGGTCGCTGTGAAACTTGCCAGGGTGGCGGTATGAGACTAATTGAGATGGACTTTCTTCCGGATGTTTTAATTCCTTGTGAAACCTGCAAAGGCAAAAGATACAACCGTGAAACATTGGAAGTCCGTTTTAAAGGCAAATCCATATCAGATATACTGGATATGACGGTTGAACAGGCAGTAGAGTTCTTTGAAAATCAACCAAAAATCCTTCGAAAGATAAAAACACTAAATGAAGTAGGTTTGGGATATATTTCTTTAGGACAGCATGCAACAACGCTTTCAGGAGGGGAAGCACAAAGGGTAAAACTCGCAACTGAACTATCCAAAAAGGATACGGGTAGCACCTTATACATCCTTGATGAACCCACTACCGGGTTACATTTCCAGGATATTCAACATCTATTGGATGTTCTCAATAAACTTGTAAATAAAGGAAATACCGTTCTTATCGTTGAACACAACATGGATGTAATTAAAGTGGCAGATCACATCATCGACTTGGGTCCTGAAGGAGGAAATGGTGGAGGAACAATCGTCGCAACTGGTACTCCTGAAGAAATTGTGAAGAAAGAATCAAGCTACACAGGAAAATTCCTGATCAACGAGCTTAGTTGATCAGGAAATATTTATCTCCCGTATGACTTTCAAATAGTAAATCGCTTCTTCTTGTGATTTCTAGTTTTTCTTTGTCCAGCAGATTGTTTTCCACAGCTACCTGATCTGCTTCCAGAAGCACTTTTCCCTCAACATCAACGTAAAAGTTTTTTGCGCATGGAAGAAAAGAGCAATCTGGTATTTCCTGATTAAGAGTTAATTCTGCTTGAAGCCAGCTCATGTCATTGTTTGATAAACTGTCCTGACCGTTTGTAGGTCCTGAAATCATGAGACTAATTACTAAAGCTAGTGTTTTCATTTTCCTTATATTATTTGGTTAAAAGCCTTCTGTATATAGGAACGTAAAATAAAATTCTATGTTTGGATATTTTATAGAAATTTTATGTTAATCTTTAGAATTGTATTCTTTCAGGATTAACCTATTCTTTGTCACTTTTATAGTTTTATTAAATGCAGAATTATATTTGGTAAAATCAATATCATAAAATAGAACCTTTCAGTTAATTAAATTTAAAAATATTACATTGGGGATGACCGTTTGTCATATTTAATATGAAATTGTACTTTTCCAATACCTAGTTTTGCTGTATTAAATGAATAAGAAGAAACTATATTGGATATGTCAGATTCTGGGCTGGGGAAGCTATGGTGTAATTCAGGTTTCTTTGTTCTCTTTTACTGGAAATATTGACCTGAAATTGGTTATTGGGGAGTTTTTTCAGGTGCTTTTTTACATATTGTTAACGCATTTATTGCGCGGATCCATAATAAAATTGGGCTGGTTGAATGTCAAATGGTATTTGCTTATTCCCAGAATAATTGCTGCAATATTTCTACTTTCATTTATTTCTTATGGAATCTTATTGTTGATTTCAGTTTTATTAGGAACATTCAAGCCTGAGCAGGACTTAAACATACTTACAGTTATTGCCAGTGTTATTACCTCAATGGGCTTATTTCTCTTTTGGTCATTGATTTATCTGTCATTTCACTACTTTGATAGATATAACAAGTCTTTACAATACGAAGCAATGGTGCGTGAGGTAGAGTTAAGTAATTTGAAATCTCAGTTGAACCCACATTTTATTTTTAATGCTCTTAATAGCATCCGGGCACTTGTGGGTGAAAATCCGGAAAAATCAAAGTCAGCAATAACACAGCTTTCAAATATCCTTAGAAATTCTTTAAATTCAGACAGACAAAAGCTTGTTTCCTTTGGTGAGGAAATAGCAATGGTCAAGGATTATCTGGCTTTGGAATCAATACGATACGAGGAAAGATTAAATACAGAATTTGATATTGATCCGGACTCTTATCGTTTTAGTTTACCGCCACTTATGCTACAAACATTGGTTGAAAATGGAATAAAGCATGGTATTTCTACACTTACCAATGGAGGAACAATAAAAATAGTAACAAAAAAAAGTTCCAGTGGGCTAACTTTGTGGATTTACAACAGTGGAAAATACATGTCCGGGAAGAAATCATCCGTAGGATATGGACTTTTAAATACAAGAAAAAGATTAGAATTGATTTATGGAGATGCTGCGAGTTTTAAAATTTATAATGATGAAAACTCAAATTTTGTAGTTACAGAAATTAGTATCCCAGAGTATATCTAAAAAAATTATAATGAAGACATTGATAATTGATGATGAAAGATTGGCCAGGAAAGAACTTATTTCTCTTCTGGAGCCCTATACGGAAATTGAGATTGTGGATGAGGCTATAAATGTTGATGATGCTCTGGAAAAAATCAATAAACATAATCCGGAATTAATATTTCTGGATATTCAGATGCCTGGAAAATCAGGATTTGACTTATTGGAAGAGCTGGATAAAGTTCCTAAGGTAATTTTTACAACTGCCTATGATGAGTATGCAATTAAAGCATTCGATTACAATGCTTTAGACTATCTTCTCAAGCCTATTCAGGATGAAAGATTAAAAGACTCAATTCAAAAAATATTGTCCAATCAATCTACTCAAACATCTCCCGGTGAAATAAAAGAAGAACCCAGAAAACTTACCGTAAACGATCAGGTCTTTGTTAAGGATGGGGATAAATGCTGGTTTGTTAAACTGGAAAATATCAGACTTTTCGAATCAGACGGAAATTATATAAAAGTATATTTTGAAAATTTCAAACCGATGATTCACAAAAGCTTAAATGCTTTGGATGAGAAACTCGACGACCGACATTTTTTCAGGGCCAGTAGAAAACATATCATAAATCTAAGCTGGGTCGAAACGATCGAAACCTGGTTCAACGGAGGTTTACTCGTACAATTAAAAGGAGGAGAAAAAGTTGAGGTTTCAAGAAGGCAGGCAGCCCGATTCAAAGAAAAAATGAGTCTTTAAAATATGGGAACAGAATAACTTCAACTATTAACTTTTAGCTAAGTGTTTATCTGAAATCTGTATAATACACCAGTAATAGCTCAATACATGTTGAATAGATTTTTTCTTATATTAATCCTTATTTCAAAACTGTCATTATCAAGTTGTCAATCAAAAGAAACTCAAGACTCTGTGTTTAACTTTGAAGATGATTTCAATTTTATCATTGTAGATGAAGTCAATAAAAATGCCGATAGTTTATTTATACACTATAATTCAGATGCAGAGCTAATTTCTAATTTAGACTCAATGTACAATGTTTATGGACTAACCAAAAAAACGAACAAGGACTCTGGCAGTATTTGTGCTATAACATTTGTAGTTAATGAAGATGGTAGTTTGTCAGACTTTATAATCTTAAAATCAGTAAATCATGAAAGTGATAGTTTATTTTTGGAACTATCTAAAAACTTAAAATTCACACCTGCCTATCATGCGGGTACTAATAAAAATATTAAACAAAGAGTCGTTACCCCATTTAGATTTTAAAGGTGTATTTCTAAGCATAAAACCGAACAAGTTTTATCCAGTTACCTCATTCGTAAAAATGATGTTGGATTTCTTCTCAAAACAAGTATTGAGATTCGAATTGCCGCGGTTTTTGTAAAAGATTTAATAAAAAGATACCGCTTTAAATGTTATTTATTGCTCCAACAAAAAGATCTTCAATCTCGAGATCCCTGGAAATATTAATAAGAGCAGTTGTTTCCATTTCGGTTACATAACCTTTCTTGTGGTTGTCTTCCCAGGTTTCTAATAATTGCTGAAGCTTTTCTTTTTCAGACAGCTTAAAAAAACATCTCTTTAAAAACTCACGGGTTCTTTCAAAAGCAGACAAATAGTCTTTGGAAACAAAATCAATAGCCCAATTATATTCCTCCTTTGCGTCTAATTCAGAGACATAATCATCAAGTATTTTTCGCTCATCTTCATCCATTCCGTGATAATGAAAAATCAGGGTTTTTAATAGAATTATACCTTTTTTTAAATCTGATTCCATCTATAAACTATCTTGAATTCTAAGTTAATCATTTCTCATAAAAGAAATCCATAGTTATTTGATCAGCAACAGGGAATCCTTTTTTTGTCAGGTTAATTTTATCATTTTGTCTTGTCAAATAGCCTCCTTGCTCATATTCCGCTATTTTTATCCCAAAGTCACTTATCAAATCTTTTCCAAGCTCATTTTTCAGATAATTTAAATCTATACCAAAATGAGTTCTGAGCCTGGTGAGCAGATATTCATTGACCAGATCAACTGAATCAAGAACCTCGATTTCAAAAGCGGTCTTTTTCTCTTCCAGGTTTTTCATATATTCATGGTTGCTGGAAACGTTAATCTTTCTTTCCTTACCCAAATAACTATGTGCGGAAGGACCAATTCCTAAGTAAGGTTCCTGAAGCCAATAAGAGTTATTATGTCTTGAATATTTTTCTTCTTTGCAATAGTTGGAAACTTCATAGTGAATATACCCGGCTTCAGTCAGATATTTTTCAGCCAGCATATATTGATGAAGTTGTATTTCGTCATCAGGTACATGTATTTTACCTTTTTTAGCCCAGTTTCCAAAAACTGTTTTTTCTTCTATTGTAAGACCATAGATTGACAAATGAGCCGGATTAATTTCGATCATTTTTTCAAGATCCTTCTTGAAATAGTCAGCTTCAGCCGAAGGAAGTCCAAAAATGAGATCGAGATTTAAGTTCTCTATTCCCTGCTCCAACGCAAATTCGATAGATTGCAATGCTTCCTTTTCAGTATGATTTCTATTTATCAATTTCAGTAAATCATCTTCAAATGTTTGTATCCCTATGCTTAATCTGTTTACGCCAAGATTTTTTATCTGAGCAACTTTATCTCGCGTCAGGTCTTCAGGGTTAGATTCTAAAGTAACCTCAGCTTGTTCAGAAATAGTAAAAGTCTTGTATATAGAATTGAAAATCTTTTGAAGATTATTCTCGCTCAGAACCGAGGGCGTTCCTCCCCCAAAATAGATAGTATCAATACTTTTGTTGAGTTCATTACCCCTGAGTTCGATCTCAGACGTAATTGCATCAGACATTCTATCAATATAGTTCAGTTTTGTGCTGAAATGAAAATCACAATAATGACATGCCTTGTGACAAAACGGTATGTGAATATAGATACCCGCCATTTTCTCGTTACTTTGCAAAAGTATGTCTCATATCTCTTCAGGATGAAAGGTTTTTCATTTTTAATTTTCTTTATTTTAAGTTCTATAATTTCTACAGCTCAGGTACATGTATTGAGTGGGGGAGATACTATCAAAATCGGAATCAAAGCTTATGATAGCCTAAGTATAGTACAAGAACTGGAGAATTTGAGAATACTTAGTATTAGTGATGGTTACATATTCTCAGAAGTCGATTCATTTTATAATGTGGATGACATTTGGTACGTGAAATTTTTTAAGGGAGAAAAGCTTGATCATATCTTCTATAAAATTATTGAAGAAACGGATACAATCGACTTGAAAAGGACGAATTATAAAAAATTAAGAGAAAGAACTTTAAATGAATATTTCAATAATGGATATCCGTTTGCAAGACTGGAATTGAACGGTACAGTTTCTAGGTCAGAGCAAGAATTGATTACATATTGGAAAGTGAGAAGGGGACCATTTATTGAATATGATACAGCATTGATTAGCGGTGTCAGCAATTACAAAGCGAAATATATCCAAAACGCATATGGAATTCCGATTGGTAAGCCATTCAATGAAGGTGTCTTTAGAAATATAACAGCCAGAAATAATAGAATTTCATTTTATAAAATTACTTCTGAACCAGAGATATATTTCCGCGACAATAAAGCAACAGTCGGTCTCAATCTCAATGAAAGAAAGGTAAATACTTTTGAGGGAGTCATAGGTCTTCTCCCTGGGGATGGAGCGAACAATAATTCAGTTGTCACAGGTTATATTGATCTTAATCTTTTGAATATTGGTCATTCAGGAAAAGAGTTGAATTTCAACTGGCAAAGATTCGATCAGGAATCACAACAATTAAAAGTAAGATATCTTCAACCCTACTTATTTAATTCATTTTTAAATATCGAAGGTG
>CAYTFO010000131.1:9930-10313 GCA_964437135.1 uncultured Roseivirgaceae bacterium
ATCTTTTAAAGCAAGACTCCACTTTTACCCAGAATTTGTTTTCAGTAGGCATTTTTACTTTTCTGGAAAACAACCTTAGAGTTAGGTTTGGATATGAGGCTGAATTCAACACAGTACAAAGTCAAAATGAAGAAAATAATCTTACTTCAACCAATGTAAATTGGTATAATCTGGAAATTAACAGGACAGGTTTTGCAAATATTGAAAGTACTGATTTCTTGAGCTATTCAGCTGAAGTAGCATTGGGTCGCAGAGAAATCTCGAATTTGTCAGTTGATTCTATACCTAAAAGAAGCAATTCAAGTTCTGTCAAAGCTCATATTTCCGGCCAGAAAATGCTTAGTGATAATTTGGCTGTTTTTTCCGGGCTTTTTGGAGCACTT
>CAYTFO010000132.1:0-10284 GCA_964437135.1 uncultured Roseivirgaceae bacterium
TACCCCTCCAACAGAGTGAGAATGGAACTACGTGCAGAAACACTGATAAAAAAGTATAAAAAACGCAAGGTTGTAAATGAGGTCTCGGTAACTGTAAACCAGGGAGAGATTGTGGGATTACTAGGTCCTAATGGTGCTGGAAAAACCACGACATTTTACATGATTGTAGGTTTAATAAAACCCAATGATGGAAGAATTTTTCTTGATGAAGAAGAAATAACTGACCTGGCGATGTATAGAAGAGCAAAAAAAGGGATCGGATATCTTGCTCAGGAAGCATCGGTCTTTCGTAAATTATCCGTTGAGGATAATATCAAAGCAGTACTGGAAATGACCAAATTGGGAAAGGATGAACAAAAGCAGAAACTTGAAGACCTATTATCAGAGTTTAGCCTGAACCATGTAAGAAAAAACCTGGGCATGGTCCTGTCCGGAGGAGAAAGAAGACGAACAGAAATTGCACGTGCGTTGGCTGTAGACCCTAAGTTTGTATTGCTTGATGAGCCCTTTGCAGGAGTAGACCCAATAGCTGTAGAAGAAATTCAGGGGATAGTTGCTAAGCTAAAAAAGAAAAATATAGGTATATTAATTACTGATCATAATGTAAATGAAACATTATCGATTACTGACAGAGCTTATTTAATGTTTGAAGGGCGTTTGCTGAAAGCTGGTACTGCTGAAGAACTAGCCGCAGATGAACAGGTAAGAAGAGTATATTTAGGTAAGCATTTTGAATTAAAGAGAAAGATATAGTGGAAATTATTAACTCCATATTTTCGTGGTGGATGAAAAAGCGGATACATCAGATTGATCTGTTTAGAAAGTATCCGATTGAAGTTCAGCAGGAATTACTTGACTCACTTATAAAAAGAGGAGCTCAAACCGAATATGGAGAAAAATATGGGTTTTCATCTATCAAAAACAGCAAAGAATTTAGTGAGCGAGTCCCGGTTGTTTCCTACGAGCAACTATATCCTTACATAGAAAAAGTGATGAAAGGTCAAAAAAATGTGCTTTGGCCGAGTGAAATCAAGTGGTTTGCAAAATCAAGTGGTACGACGAATGCAAGAAGTAAGTTCATCCCCATCTCTGAAGATTCACTGGAGGAATGTCATTTCAAGGCTGGTAAGGATATGCTTTCGATATATTTCAATAATTACGAGGAAGCCAAAATGTTTACCGGTAAAGGGCTGGTGATTGGTGGAAGCCAGCAGGTAAATCAGATGGATTCCAACAGTCGTTCAAAATACGGTGACCTTAGTGCCATACTGATTAGTAATATGCCCTGGTGGGCACAGATTGCCCGAACCCCCAGCATGGAAATTGCCCTCATGGATGAATGGGAGACGAAGTTGGAAAAAATGGCTAAGTATGTTGTTAATGACAACGTAACTTCAATGTCAGGTGTGCCCACATGGACATTAGTTTTACTCGAAAAATTGATAAAAGATCACAAACTTGACAATATACTGGAATTATGGCCCAACCTGGAAGTATTCTTCCATGGGGCTGTATCATTTACACCCTACGAACAATTATTTAAAAGACTGATCCCTTCCGAGGGGATGAGATATGTAGAGACCTACAATGCTTCTGAAGGTTTTTTTGGAATCCAGGATCAAACGGATAGCAAGGAAATGCTACTAATGCTGGATTATGGTATTTACTATGAACTTGTGCCTCTTGACGAGATTGGCAAAGAAAATCCAAAAACCCTCATGCTGGAAGAAGTAGAAAAGGATAAGGTTTATGCAATGCTGATCACCACCAATTCAGGCTTATGGAGATACAATATTGGAGATACGGTAAAATTTACCTCTATAAATCCATTCAGGATTAAAATTGTGGGTCGTACCAAGCATTTTATAAATGCCTTTGGAGAGGAGTTGATGATCGAAAACGCTGAAACTGCCATAGCACATGCATGTGAAGTGACCAATGCAGAAATTGATAATTTCACGGCTGGACCTGTTTATCTTCAGGCAGGTAAACAGGGTGGTCATGAATGGATCATAGAATTTGTGAATGAACCCGATGACCTGGATCGGTTTACCACCGTTCTAGATGAAAAATTGCGGGAAATAAATTCAGATTATGACGCAAAAAGACATCGGGATATTGCACTCATTGCGCCTAAGATACATTCTGTACAACAAGGTGTTTTTCATGAATGGATGAAACGAAGAGGTAAACTGGGTGGACAGAATAAAGTTCCAAGGCTTTCAAACGACCGTGAGTTTCTCGATGATATCCTCGAAATGTTGGTGGAAGTTTAATAATACTCTTACGTTGTGTTTCGAAAAGAACTTTTTAGTAAACTCTTACAACCCGGTAATTTTATAAGGATACTTACGATCATTCTTCTAATGATTGTAGCTATACGTAAGTTTGAAACAGACCTTTACATCTCGGGTATTTGTGCTTTTGCTGCACTGTTAGTCGCAGCCAATGTGATTCGAAACATTTCAACGTGATTCTTTTTCCTCATCAGTTTCATTCACTTCTAAGACTGTTGACCGGATTTATCAATGCTGCTTTCCAGGTATGAAAGCTGATAACCAGAACAGAGATAACAATAGAAATAATAGCGCTGATCACAAAAACTAAAATTCCGGGAGAAGTACGATACGCAAATTCATCCAGCCAGCTATTCATCAGGTATAATGTTATGGGAATTGATAAAATCACACCAATTATTAGCTGAATAGAAAATGAGCTAATCAATAAACGGAATAGTTGTGCAGGGGAAGCTCCCATGATTTTACGTATTCCCAATTCTTTCTCCTTGCTATTGATGACCAGTACAGTCAGACCCAGCAATCCAATAGATGCGATAATAACCGATATTATGGTACCAATTGTGGTCAGTTTATTGAGCCTCGCTTCCTGTTGGTATTGTTGATTGATGAGTTCATCCATAAAACCAAACTCAAGTTTTCTGTTCGGAAATGCTTTTTGCCATTCATCTTTCAGTATTTCTTCTACTTTTAGAAGGTTGTTTCCTGAATATTTAAACTGAAGTTTAGGAAGAACAGAACTCATAATATCTCCATCTGATATGCCCATGTAAATAGGTAAAATATTTTGGACAATGATCAATGGCTCGATCTCGTAGTGAAGAGAAGAAAAATTAAAATCTTCCACCACCCCAATAATCTGATGTTCGCCGAATTCATTTCCGGGTAAACTTTTTCCTATTGGATTATCGAACTCAAAATATTCAACCGCCGCCTGATTGAGGATTACGGATTGTCTTTGATCCAAACCATTTCCCGGTTCGAATAGCCTTCCTTCTTCCAAATCAATATCAAAAGCTTCGAAGTAATCTGCATCCACCTGCAACAACCTAAACCTTCTGAAATTATCATCTTTGTCTGTAAAAGCCAGATTTGCCCAGCCGGGATTCCCAAATGTATGAGAAGACATGGTTACATTGTTGATCTCTGTATATTTTGATAAGCTGTTTTTCAGGATTTGGGCATTTGATACCGCAGATTGTACACGAGTCAGGAGATTGCCATTATCCGCGTCACTGTGAATAGGAACATAAATAGAAGCATCATAATTGTATCCCAGATCTTTGTTTTGTATGTATTCAAGTTGTTTTTTGACAATCAAACTGGATGAAATCAGAAACACCGTTACAATAAACTGGAATGTGACCATAACCTTGCGAATGGTATGATTTGATTTAGAACCTTGCGAATTCATTAGCATTCTTATGATCTTCGTGTTTGAAAGAACAAGAGAAGGATAGATTCCTGAAAGAAATCCAATAGCAAGCGCAAGACCGAATACTATCAATAAATGCCACCATTGGAAAGTGTAGATCAAATCCAGGCCGGTAAGGTTATTGAAAACGGGTACCAGGGCTATCGAAAGTACAGAGCCAATTACACTGGAAATAAATGCAATCAAAAAACTTTCAGATAGATATTGTAAAATAAGACTCGATTTCTCTGCTCCCAGTACTTTTCGCATACCAACTTCACGGGTTCTTTTGAGAGATTTACCCACAGATAGCGTAGCATAGTTTATGCTGGCAATAATTAAAACCAGCACTCCCAAAACAGCCATAATATAAACGTATTTTGGATTATTGACCGGAACATTCCCAAGTGGAATTTCAGGATTCAAATGAATTTCTGTCAGCGGTTGAAAGCCGGGAGAATATTCACCTCTGTTAAATTCCCCACTGCTTAGACTCATGATAACATCCTGCATTTTATCCTCAATAGCACTTATAGAGGCCTTTTCTGATAACAAAATGTATGTTTCAGGATCGACTGTCATCCACGCATTAGCTACACGTTCACTCAACTGCTCCATTACAAATTGACTGGAGAGCGCAATATCAAACTGGATTCCGGAATTGACCGGAAAATTTTCCAGAATTGCCGAAACTGTAAATTCCCTGACATCCTCGCCAATTTGGACATATAGTTTTTCCCCTATCGCATTCGGTGCTCCAAAATATTTTTCCGCATATTTTTCAGAAATCACCACATCAAACTTTCCGGTAAAAAGTTCCTCTCTTGTTCCTTCCAACAATTCAAAATCAAAAACCTGGAGGAAATCAGGGCTGATGTAAGCTACCGTTTCATTGATGTAATTGTTTTTGTCCTGACTGACAGGATAGTTTCTTACCATATATTGAATTGCCCGCTCAACTTCAGGAAAATTATCTTCCAGTAGCGACTCAAAACGATAGGGGGTTTGAGCATTAAAAAATATTTTGCCGTCTCCGTAATCTTCCAGCAACCAAACCCTGTAAATTCGATCTTTTTGACTGTGAAACCTGTCAAATGAAACTTCCTGCACCACATACATTCCTAACAGAAGAAAACAGAGAATCCCGATCGTCAGACCGACGGTATTGAGAACTGTATTGAATTTGTCTCGCCATAAGACTCTTGCAGCTATTTTAAAGTTTTGAGTTTTGATCATGGTGTTAGAATTTAGTTTAGGTTTTTTAATAGCATTCAATCGAAATGACCTTATGATCAGCCAGAAGTAATAAAGCCTTGCTCTTTTGTGACCAATTGATTCATACTTACTTTGAAATATTTCATGTAAATCCCCCTGTAAATCTTCCAGTAGTTCTTCATGACAATACCACTGAAGGATAGAATCCATCCATTTCGGAGGTAACTGATATTTCGATGGGACAGCCATTAGTTTAGAGAAGAAAAGTAAGTTTGGGTAGTTTGTGATACATATTCATTTTGACTTTCATCGTATTTTCTATGATTGCTCTTCCGGCATGAGTTAAAACAAAGTATCGTTTTCTTCTTCCTCCCCTTTCACTGGTTGCTCCCCGCATTTCAGAATTGAGTAGCCCTTTTTTCTCAAGTCTTCGCAGTACTGAGTGGATTGCAGTTATATCCAAGTTACGATTTGCTTTATCGTTAATTTCTTCCTGTATCGTCAATGCATAAGCATTTTCGAATAATGTCCCCACTACCAGCAGTGTTAATTCTTCAAGTTCTCCTATTGATTCTCGCATTATGTTAAGGTTTTGGTTATAAAGGCTTTCTTTTATTTGAAATACTATTCAATCTTTCTTTCAATTTCTGATTTCTGATTTCTGATTTCTGATTTCTGTTGTACAAACGTACAAGAAATATATTTGTTGTGTTTTTGTACAATATCTAATTTAGGTTACAGCTGATCTTTGGGAATTGAATTGGATGAATCACGTTTGATTTAAAGTGAATTTGTTTGTAAAATGTGTATTGGTTAAACGAGCAGTGTTCTGGTCAATTTATGAAACTTTATATCAGCATGGCCTAATGTATTTTGCCGGGGAATGGTCATGGTGGCGAACCACAATGAATTTCCTTACAGGATACTGATAATGAGATCGATTATATATGTCACCCCTTCGGGGTTTTGAGGTTTATCGTGATATTCTGGAGTTACGGGAATTTCATCCCTTCGGGATTATAGGTTTAGCTTAGTGATATATACTGAAATAGAAGGAGAAAGTCGAATGTTGAAAGAACGACCTCACCACGACATCTATGACTTCTACAATTTCAAAAATGCTGTGCCGATCCTTTTTGGTCGACTTCCTTCCTGTTTACCCCGCCTCGTGCCTCATCAGGTAAGTCTGTCATCCTTCTTCCTCCTGGCAACCCCGTCATCCTTCGTCCTCCGGGCAAGCCCGCTAGACAAGTGTCGGACAAGCCCGCCAGAAAAGAGTCGGGCAGGCCCACCGGAAGTGTCGGGCAGGCCCGCCAGAAAAGTGTCGGGTGAACTTTTTCCCCTGTTCGCTATTTCACTTCACTTACTAATTCACCATTTCCAGCTGCAGAACTTCACCGATTATTTTCTGCCATGCGGTAAAACCTCCCGCAATATGATACACATTTTCAAAGCCGTGATGAGTCAGGATCAATGCTGCCAGGTATCCGCGAATTCCTTTAGCACACTGAATATAGATATTCTTTGATTTATCCAATTGGTCGATCTGATCCCTCAGGTCATGCAGTTCGATATTGATCGATCCTCTGATGATCCCATCTTTATGACGCTCAGATGCGGTTCTCACATCAATTAAAGTATATTCATCTATAGGTGCTTTTTGAAAATAACTATTCGCTTCTGTCACACTTACCTCATTAAAATTCTCCCGCATTGAATTCTGTGCAACATACCCATTTACAATCACCGGATCTTTAGCCGGAGAATAAGGAGGCGCATAGGCGAGATCCAGGTTGGGTAGATCATAGATAGTCAATCCTGCATATATTGCTGTTGACATGACATCAATACGTTTATCCACGCCATTCTCACCGATAATCTCAACCCCAAATAGTTTACCGGTTTCTGGATCATAGTAAGACTCAATAATCATATCTTTCTGATCCGGATAAAAACCAGGAGTAGCTCCGGTAATGGTTAAGGTGGACTTAAAGTTGAGACCTGCATTTTTCAATGCTTTTGGACCCATGCCTGTTCGGGCAATGGTATGATCAAACAACTTCATGATCGCAGTTCCATAAGCACCCTTGAATGTTTCATTTCCACCAGCAGCATTTGCACCCGCAGTCCTTCCTCCCTTGTTTGAATGAGTTCCCATGGGAAACCAGCTATTCTGACCGGTATTTTGATCATTTACACTTGCACAGTCACCGGCTGCATAGATATCAGGCAAAGAAGTTTCCATCCGTTCATTGACAATCAAAGCACCATTTTTTAAATGTTCAGCTCCTTTGCACACCAACATTTGTGTATTCGGTTTTACACTTATAGCTATCAGCATATAATCGGTAAACATTCTTTCACCGTTATTGAGAATCAGTTCTTTGGTTTGTGGATCGATTGCTTTGACATATGTTCCAAGTTTTAGATCAATGCCATTTTCCAGGATCACATTTTCTGCCATTCTGGCGAATTTTGGGTCCCAATTGCCCAACACCTGGTCTGAAAATTCAATAATTGTTACTTTTTTGCCTTTATGAACAAGGTTCTCAGCGGTTTCGATTCCAATCAGACCTGCACCTACAAGGGTGATATGTTCGGCTCGATCGATCACTCCTCGTTTCATGATACGATCAAAATCTTCGATCGTTTTGGCGTGCGCCCAGCTTTCATAAGCTTCCAGATTTTCTATGCTTGGAAGTACCGGAGAGCCCCCTGTTGCAAAAACCAATTTATCATAATCGTAGAAACCTTTCTCCGTTATCACCTGATGTGCTTCCGGATCGATAGAGATAACCGGTTCATTTAGATGTACTTCGATCCCAAATCTTTTTTCAAGGAGTTCGGGTCCGACCACCATCAATTTATCTCTGGACTCAATTTTACCTGAAAGGGCATATGGGATACCACAGGTAGCGTAGCTAATATGAGAAGTTTTTTCAAAAAGTAAAATTTCGGCATTTTCATTCACTCTTCTTGCCTTTGCTGCTGCCGAAGGTCCCGCCGAAAGACCTCCAATGATTATTATTCTTGTTCTTTTCATGTTACAATTCTTTCCTGAATTCAGTTGCAAATCAAAGGCCAAAGCCCGGGGACTTATGTAACAATGGTAGCGAAAGGGAGATGAGAAATGTCAGGATTTTGCTGATTGAAACATGAAGGATATTGAATTAATTATTGGCTTTAATTTTTGCCCACGGGTCAAATGCTTCAAATGTCATATAATCTTGTTTTTTGACTATTATGGCTTTGGGTATTCCTGAAGAATCAATGATAGGCATAAAACCCCAATCGTAGGAAAAGAAATAGACACCGGACTTTGACTTCCAAACGTTCGTAAAAATATGAAAATCAAATGATCTCGATTCCAATTCAGACATTCTAATTGTTGTTTTTCCCTCAGGGCTGAGGTGTTTGAGTATACTTCTATTTTTCCTCAACCTGGAGTTAACATGCTTCGGGTAAGCATCTCTTGCTCTTGATTTCTCATTATTATAAAGAGCTTTGCATTGGATATCACAAAACTTTTTATCTGATCTACCGACCAAAGGACTTTGGCATTGCAGGCATATAGATGGATTAAACATTTCTGAATTTTATTCGAATATTTTCGCATATATACGAATATTATACCGTTATAAAAAATAAATAAGTTGTAATTAGCTCTATGAATCATTTAAATGAATCTTATCAGCGTGCTTTGAATATGATGTCGGAACGAATCATTAGTCGCAGATTTAGTGACAGCACACATCGAATTTATATGAGTATGTTTAGGGAATTTCTTTTGTATTTTCATCCTAAACCTTTGCATCAGATAGTAGAAAAGGATATTTACGATTTTCAGCATTATTTGGTAGCTGAAAAGAAAGTGTCCTCATCTTATCAGAACCAGAGTATAAATTCGCTTAAATTTTATCTGGAGCAGGTATGCGGTATGGATCGAAAGAAATATAATCTGGAGAGGCCTGTTAAAGAGCAGAAGCTCCCCCTGGTTCTCACTACTAAGGAGATCTCATTGATTCTCAAATCTTGTAGCAATATAAAGCACAGGGCAATTTTGATGACCATATACTCAGCGGGGTTAAGAATTTCTGAAATACAGAAATTGACAATTAACGACATAGACAGTGAAAACATGAGAATATTTATAAGAGGAGGAAAAGGGAAAAAAGATAGGATAACAACATTATCGCCTCATTTATTAGCGTTGTTGCGTGATTATTATCGACTGCACCGTCCCAAGTCCTTTTTATTTGAAGGGCCTAAAAACACCCTCTATTCTGCAAGCAGTATTCGAAAAGTTCTTCACAGAGCATGTCATAAAGCAGGTATTTCAAAACCAGTTAAAGTTCACACATTACGTCACAGTTTCGCCACACATTTAATTGAAAATGGAACCAATTTACGATATGTTCAGGTATTATTGGGACATACAAGTCCGAAAACCACTGAAATCTACACACATGTGAGTAGTGAAAAGCTTACACAAGTCACGAGTCCTCTGGAAAAGTTGTTTGAAAAAGGATATATTTGAAATAGAATAACACGCACAAGTGCGTGTTACATAAATGTTAAGCTTAATGCTATCTACCTAAAAATCTCCATTAACCTCTTAAATCCTGAACTAATTATCAATCCTCTTTGATAATCCTGAATTCTCCCAAAACTGTCCACTGCATATTTGCTAGCGTAGTATTTCACCACCACATCTTCGTTCGTATGACCTGAATTGAAATGTTTCACTTCATCTAATGTGAAGTTTGTGTCTATTCCAATGAAGTAACCCGCTATTTTTCTCATAAATGGTATTCCGTAATCAATATGAGAAGTTCTGGAAGATTGATATAAAGACAAATTTCTGTAACATTGCTTTCCAAGGACAATATGCCCTGATAAGAGTAAGTATTGTAACAACATCACCGAAAAAAGCGGGGGATTTTGAGGATTAATTTTCAGGCTGTTTAGCTCGCTCTGAAACCTGTGTTGAATGTGGTCAGTAGCTGATTTGTCTTGTAAAACTAGACCGATACCCAATACCCTCGCAGCAGTGTAAGGGTGCATGGTTTTGAAATCCTCCACATACGCAGCGATGTACTCCAAAATCTCCCTGGCATCAACTGACTGTTGAGATAAAAACTTTCCATATAACAAAAGTGATTTAGCCCAATATTGCGCTAAAGCTATTTTTTCATGCTTAAGAAACACTTCCAGCCACTTGTGATAGATCTTGAAATTGCCCATGTCGATGAAGCGCTCGAAAAATTGTCTTCTGACCACTACAGATTGAGCCAGCTGATTCAATAACTCCAGTCCGTAATCGCCTTGGTTAATCAACGCTACTCCCAACGTTCGAAA
>CAYTFO010000133.1:0-2856 GCA_964437135.1 uncultured Roseivirgaceae bacterium
GAGGGAAGCTGCTGCGATAGCAGAAGAAGCTGATCCTGAAATTATAGATATAAATTATGGTTGTCCGGTTAAAAAAGTAGCCTGTAAAGGAGCTGGCGCAGGAATACTGCTTGATCTGCCGAAAATGCAGGCCATGACTGAAGAAATTGTGAAACGGGTAAATAAGCCGGTCACCGTCAAAACCAGATTAGGCTGGGATTCTAATACCATAAAAATAAAAGAGGTAGCACAAAGGCTACAGGATGTGGGTATTCAGGCTCTAACAATTCATGGTCGTACACGTCAGCAAATGTATAAAGGAGATGCGGACTGGACTCAAATCGGGGAAATTAAGGAAATGCAGGATATACATATTCCAATTTTCGGAAATGGCGATATTGACTCACCTGAAAAGGCTAAGGAATATAAAGAAAAATATGGTGTAGATGGCATCATGATTGGTCGGGCATCAATTGGGTATCCATGGATTTTCAATGAAATAAAACATTATTTAAAAACGGGAGAAAAATTGAATACTCCTGATATCAATGAAAGAATTGATATTGCTCGCAGACATCTTGAATTTTCGGTTGAATGGAAAGGGGAAAGAAAAGGAATATTCGAAATGCGAAGACATTACACTAACTATTTCAGAAACATTCCAAATTTTAAACCATACAGAACCAGGTTAGTTGAAATGGAAAGTCTTGATTCTATACTCGATACACTTAAAGAAATTCGAGAAAACTTTTCAGAAATAATCTTTATTTAACACTTTGTGAATAAAAACATATCAATTTTAGCCTGGGTGCTTCTTATTGTCCTGGCAATGATCTGGGGCAGTTCATTTATTTTAATCAAAAGAGGTCTAGTGGTACTGTCTGCTGGTGAAGTTGGTTCTTTGCGTATTCTGTCTGCTTCACTTTTTCTTTCCCCTTTTGCCTTATTCAGACTCAAAAGGATTAAGAATAAAGAATGGAAATATCTTCTTTCCGTTGGATTGTCAGGGAGTTTAATTCCTGCTTTTTTGTTTGCTGCCGCTCAAACCAGGCTTCCCAGTTCTGTTACTGGAGTTTTAAATGCTTTGGTCCCGATTTTCACAATTCTGATTGGTCTTTTTTTTTATAAGGTGAAGCAGAAATCTAACGTTTTTGTAGGCATTGCTATAGGCTTTTTAGGCACTGCTATGCTAATTCTTGCAGGATCAGATAATACTATCTCTTTAAATTCATATGCATTTCTGGTTGTACTGGCAACCATTTTTTACGGTATCAATCTCAATTTAATAAAGTATCACCTTGGAGGACAATCAGCTATTTCGATTACGAGTATTTCATTAATTCTTGTGGGACCCATTTCAGCGATATACCTTTTTTTAGCAACCGATTTTTTATTCAAGATACAAAATGTTGAAGGAGCAATTCTTTCTTCTTTTTACATAGTATTATTAGGAGTATTGGGAACAGCAATAGCTCTTATAATATTCAACAGACTTGTTCAGATTTCAACTCCGGTATTTACCTCTTCAGTAACTTACATAATCCCGATTGTGGCAGTGAACTGGGGCTTATGGGATGGAGAAAAACTTGGATTTCTTCACCTTATAGGAATGATTGGGATAATTGTAGGAGTTTACATCGCTAATAGTTCAAGACTTGCCAATCAGACAAAAAGAGTGAAAATAAAAAAGGCGTGAAACAATTTACGCCCTAGGTTTAAACAACCTAAAATTTTAGTTTTCTTCTTCCTGAAGTTTTGCAAAATTAAATTCTTCCAGAAACTGTTTTGCCTGATTCCTATTTTGAAAATCAAATGTCTTAGTTTCACCTGACTCTCCGTGAATTTCAACTCTGAAAAACTTTATGTCTTTATCCGCAGCTCTGTGATCAACTGCCGCCAGAATTGCAGAGTCCTTAATACTGGCAGTAAGTTTAACTGTCTTACGTTTTATTCTTCCACAATATGAACAATTGTATTCTTTCATCAGCTCACCATCACGATCTTCAGCAGGTTGTCTGATAATTTCTTCTTTAGCAAGGCGTAATGTTTGAAAACCACAACGATCACATTCAAGTGCACTAAGGTGTCCCTGATACTTTTCGATGACAGTATCTTTTGACTGTGGGTCAATCCATACATCGTAGTCAACAGAGAAAACATTTTCTTCAGCCTGCATTCCTTCATCCAGGTACGCATCTTCTTCTTCCTCACTAAGTAGCTTCATTTTATTGCCGGTAGCAGGATTTATTCTGGGTGTATATCTTAGTTTCTCAAGTTTTTTACTTAATGGTCCTGGGTAATAATACTTAAATATAAGGAAAGCCACATAAGTGTGGAGTGTACCCAGACAAAATGAAATAAATAACCTGATGAATAACCAAATCGGACTTAATTCAACGGTTGAATTATAGGCAGTATTTGCTGCAAAAAATACAGCTACAGCTATTGCGTACTGAGTTTTTAAATAGACATTGGTTTCTGAAGTACTTGCAAGGTCAAATTTTTCCTTGTAAGTTTTAAGTGATGAATACTTAATTCTGTAAGCAAAAAATATTATTGCGGAGATTAAAACCGAAACCCCACATGAGACCCACATAATATTGGTCCATAGATCAAGAAAGGCGACGTAATCAAAATTTTCCATGAATTACAACTTCTATACGGTGTAAATATAGTTTTAAATCACATTAGAATAATGCAATGTTCAAAGCTATAACAATCTTAGTTGATAAACCTCAATTTTAAATACGAATTTGATGTTTTATCTAATTAATTCTGTGTTTCAGGGGGTTAAATTGGTATGAAAGGCAGGTTGAGTAATATTTCCCATAGAATACTCTGTAAGATTCTGAGTCAGGCCATTTAGGTTTTTTGATA
>CAYTFO010000133.1:2866-10274 GCA_964437135.1 uncultured Roseivirgaceae bacterium
TTCTTTGCAACTCCAGCAACTGAGTAAATAAAAAAAGAAGAAGTAATAAAGTAAGAATTTTTCGCCTTTTCATAACTAAACTAAAGATGTACTATTAGTGTTAAAAGTTGCATTTATATTACAGTTTCAAAGTTATTTTTTTAAAGAGGTATTACCAATGGGGTTTCTCTGTATCGGGAAATAATAAATCTGAAATGGTACATTTTCCGGATAATTCTTTGCAAACGATAGTAATTTATCTTTCGATTTTTTAGCTTTCATTCAAAAGAGATTCTTATGCCATCCACCAAGTCCAAAACTTTTAAGAGAATTACAAAAAGAACTGTAAATGATACTTTGCTTATTGAAATAGCCTGGGAGGTATTAAATCAGGTTGGAGGAATTTACACAGTTATAAGATCAAAAGCTCCAACAGCTGTAGATAAATGGGGAAGTAATTATTGTCTTTTGGGTCCATATATGCCGCACAATGCTGCTTCCGAATTTGAACCTATTGATGATGTAAATGACCCTTTTTCAAAGGCAGCTAAGCGATTAAGAGATAAAGGATATGGTGTTCATTACGGTGTATGGCTTGTAAGTGGAAGGCCAAAAGTGGTTTTACTTGAAGTTGGCAGCATAATGCATCGGCTTGCAGAAATAAAATATTTTCTGTGGGAACATCATGGCATTGGAATCGTAGATAATGATTTTTTAATCAATGATGTAGTTGCATTCGGGGAATTAGTAAAGCTGTATTTAATTGAGCTTTCACAAGTTAAAAAAGATAAAAATATTATTGCTCATTTTCATGAGTGGATGGCAGCTTCCGGGATACCTGACCTTAGAAAAGACAATATCCCTATTAAAACAGTTTTCACTACACATGCTACCTTATTGGGTAGATACCTGGCAATGAATGACCCAGAGTTTTATGATCATTTACCTTTTCTTGACTGGCAAAAAGAAGCTAGCCATTTCAATATAGAACCAGGAGTAAATATTGAAAGAGCAGCAGCTCACGGTGCACATATTTTTACAACTGTAAGTGAGGTAACTGCGCGAGAATGCAGGCAATTGTTAGGTAGAAACCCGGATCATATACTGCCTAATGGAATTAATAATGTAAGATTTGAAGCATTGCATGAATTTCAAAATCTTCATGTAGAATACAAGAATAAGATCCATGAATTCTCAATGGCTCATTTCTTTTCATCTTACACTTTTGATTTGGATAAGACACTTTACTTTTTCACTTCCGGACGATATGAATACCTGAATAAAGGTTATGATGTCACTTTGGAAGCTTTGTCCCGGTTAAATCACCGTTTACAAACAGAAAAGTCAGATGTGACTGTTGTTATGTTCTTTATAACAAAAAGGCCTTATCATACAATAAATCCGGATATTCTACAATCCAGAGCACAACTGGAAGAATTTAGATATACAATAGAAGCAATTAAAAAGCAGGTAGGTGAAAAACTTATGTATGAGGCTATGGCAGCCGGGGGAACCAAGCTACCGGAACTTTCGAGGTTTGTAGATGATTAT
This sequence comes from uncultured Roseivirgaceae bacterium, assembly GCA_964437135.1. GTDB lineage: Bacteria > Bacteroidota > Bacteroidia > Cytophagales > Cyclobacteriaceae > CAYTFO01. The sequence continues at coordinate 4,397 of CAYTFO010000133.1, forward strand.
TGGCGTCTAAGATATAGAAGAACACTTCAATCCTGGAAAACCAATACCTTGCCGTCTGTGGTTACACATAATCTTGTGGATGATGCAAATGATGAAATACTAAACTTTCTGCGAACATCCAATCTCGTCAACAAAAATGAAGATCGTGTAAAAGTTATTTATCATCCTGACTTCGTCAATTATACGAATCCATTGTTTTCAATGGACTATCATCAATTTGTGAGGGGTTGTCACCTTGGTGTTTTTCCAAGTTATTATGAGCCGTGGGGATATACTCCATTAGAATGTATCGCTAGAGGTGTGCCTGCCGTTACCAGTGACCTGGCTGGGTTTGGTGATTACGTGGTGAATGAAGTTAAAGACTATGATAAAAATGGTATATATGTAATAAAAAGAAATCAAAAATCTTTTGATTTTGCTGCAGGTCAGCTAGCAAACAGAATGTATAACTATGTCCGTTTGAGCAGAAGAAATAGAATCGATCTTAGAAATAGAACAGAGGCTTCTTCTGTACAGTTTGACTGGCAACACTTGTCCAAATATTACGAAAATGCATACGCAAGTGCGCTCTCAACTAAAGTCTAGAAAACTTAATTCTAATTGTTTTTGGCCATGAGTTCAGCTTCATCAAGCAGGTCTAATGCATATTGCAAAATTTCATTATTCTGATTGATGATCGGATAGAAACCTTCATTTTCCCAGACAGACCTGGCAATGTATGCCTTTGCATAGAGCTTAATAAGATCCTTTGATGTGGAAAACTGCGCTTCGTCAAACTTAACGTCATTTGATTTCGCAATGGATTTTATCTGATAAAGGAGTGCATCCTCTACTTCAAACTCATTAATAAACTTTTCAAGTGACATGTTGTCAAGCATTTCCTGATTCTCACGATAATAATTTAGTGAAAATTCAGCCATCGTATTTGAGGTAAATAGTCTGTTTAAGTATCGACTGTTTCCAGTTGTGTCAATTGCTACAAAATAATCAGGAACAATACCTCCTCCTCCATATACTGTACGTCCTTTTTCTGTTTTAAAAACCAGCGTATCATTGATTTTTATCTGTTCCTCATCGAAAAGTTCGCCACTTTCATATCTATCTATGTACTCTCGATGGTAAGAACCAGGATCTCCATCATAAGGCTTTTGGATACATCTCCCGCTAGGTGTATAGTATCTTGAAATTGTAAGCCTTAACTCTGAACCATCGTTAAGGTTGATTGGCATTTGAACCAATCCTTTGCCAAATGTTCTTCTACCAATGATAAGTGCACGATCATGATCCTGGAGTGCACCTGCGACAATTTCTGAAGCTGAGGCAGACCCCTCATCTACCAAAACAATTATGGGTCCGTTTTCAAATTCCCCTTTCTTCCTGGATATATGGCTGTCATTATATCTTGACTCTTTTCCTTCGGTATAAACAATCATCTTGTTATCTTCCAGCATTTCATCCACCATGTCTACTGCTCTGTCCAGATAGCCTCCAGGGTTTCCGGTAAGATCTAAAATGAGCTTACTCATTCCTTTTTCTTTTAATTTGAAAAGTGATTCTTTGAATTCTAAGAATGTCGTTGCCGAAAACCGAGAAACTTTTATATATCCTGTTTCATCATCAATCATGTAGGAAACATCCACTGAGAATTGAGGGATAACATCTCTCTTAATATCGTAATAAATGATTTCTGATTCACCTTTTCTGAAAATACCTATTTCTACCTCCGAACCTTTTGGTCCTCTAAGTTTATTGATGACGTCTCGATTTGTAATATTTATACCAGCAATATTTTCCCCGTCAACCTCTACTATTTTATCACCGCTCATTAAACCCAATTTTTCTGAGGGTCCGCCACTAAGTGGGGCTACAACAGTAACTGTGTCCTTGAAAATGTTAAATTCAATGCCAATACCCTCAAAATTTCCCTGTAATTGTGCCTGAGAAAGCTCTATGTCTTCTTTTGGAATGTAGACTGAATGAGGGTCAAGCTTTTCCAGAATATGGTCAATTGCACCATCTACCAGTTTTTCGGTGTTTACTTCATCTACATAATCTTTATCAATGTAGCCAATAACCTGCTTTAGCTTATTTAGGCTTTTGTAGAACTTTGGACCGGTTGATTTTTCGCCAACCATCTGTGCTCCGATGAGCATACCCAAAGCAAGTGCTGTTGCAATATATATTGGAAGACGTATTGAAAACTTTGTATTATCCACAATTATGAAAATTATTAATCTCTAAAATTATCCCAAACTAAGGACTTAACGATCATTTTTAGTAAAACGTTTTCTATTTCTGAATACTGAAGTTTTTATATTTGTATTTAATGCAGTTGTTCCAAAGAAAAATTGATGTATTGGTTACAGAGAATTATCGCTATGCCAGGGCGCTAAATTCACTTGGGATTGATTTTTCAAAATTTAAGTACCAAAAACTCAATGATGTTCTTTGTGAATTAGGAATACCTGAGTTTGTTGCAATAAACAGACTTTACGAAGTTGAAAGTAAGTTTCGGCCATCTTTTACCGAATTGGCAAATTTTCCGATTGATTTTCTTATTGAATATTTAAAGCATTCTCACAGGAACTACATCAAAAACCTTTTGCCATACATTCAGGATGTTATTTCCAAACTTCCGGATCATCTGGACGAAACGATTCTGGATTTAAAAGTAGTTTTCCCCCTCTTTGTGGAAGATTTCATACATCATATTTATGAAGAGGAAGATAAGCTATTTAGTTACATACTGATTTTGGACAAACTTAGCAGAAAGAGTCACTTAAGTAGTATTGAAATTCCAAGTCAATTCATTGATTATTCACTTGAAGAGGTTTTTGAAGATCATGTTGATGAAGATGAGATGAAAAGTTTGAGGGAATTGATCAATCAAATTTCCTCGTCATCGCTGGAGGTGAATGTAATACTATCTGAAATAAAAAATTTCGACAGAGAGCTGGCTTTTCATGCTGAAATAGAAAACCAGTTACTTTTTCCAAAAGCCATTGAACTGGAACAAAATTTTTGGAATGAGATTCATGGAATAAAATAATATGGGGCGTTGGCTGGCGGTAGATTTTGGAACAAAAAGAACCGGGCTTGCTGTCACAGATCCACTTCGGATCATAGCAAGTCCTCTTCAAGGTGTAGAAACAAAAAACTTATTTGATTTTTTGAGGGATTATTTTCACCAAGAAACTGTTGAAAAGCTGGTAGTAGGCTGGCCAACTCAGTATGATGGTAGTCCGACCAGTAATACGGCAAATGTTGAAGCATTTGTTAACAGATTTAAGAAACTTTTCCCATCGATACCTGTAGTTTTGCAGGACGAATGGAATACATCAAATGAAGCAATGGCTTCAATGATTCAATCCGGGACGAAAAAAAAGAACAGAAGAAATAAACTGAAAATTGATCAGGCGAGTGCTACCCTGATACTTCAGGCTTATATGGAGACACAATTATGATATACCCTATCGTACTTTACGGTGATCCAGTTTTGAAAAAAAGAGCAAGGGACATCGAGAAAGATGAATTAGACATTAATCAATTGGTTTCAGATATGTTTGAAACCATGTATAGTGCAAACGGAGTAGGATTAGCTGCACCACAAATCGGATTATCAATCAAATTATTTGTCATCGATAGTACTCCTATGGAGGAAGACGAGTCAAAGGGAATTAAAAAAGCTTTTATAAACCCTGAAATACTGGAGGAGGTAGGTAAAGAATGGCCTTTTGAGGAGGGTTGTCTTAGTATTCCTGGTATAAGGGAAGATGTGGACAGACTTCAAAAAATAAAGATTAAATATCTTGATGAAGACTGGAATGAGCGCATAGATGAATTTGATGAGGTAGTTGCCAGAATTATTCAGCATGAGTATGACCATATAGAAGGTATTCTATTTACGGATCATTTAAGTGCTTTCAAAAAAAGACTTATTAAAGGGAAACTATCAAATATCAGTAAAGGGAAAGTAGATATTGATTATCGAGTGAAAGTACCGGCAAAAAGATGATCAATAAAGAACTGGCAGTTACATTTTTGCAATTAGATCTTGTATGGGAAGATAGCCATGCTAATATGGCTGTAATTGAGGAACAACTTGCTCATCAAAAGGGTAAATCAGATTTGATAGTTCTTCCGGAAATGTTTACGTCAGGGTTTACAATGAATCCTGAAAATGTTGCTGAAGCACCTCAAACCAATACCTATAAGTGGATGAGGATGATTGCGGATCAAAAGCAAGCTGCTGTAATGGGTAGTTATGTTATAAAAGAAAAAGGAGGTTTTTACAATAGATTATTAGTAGTCTTTCCGGGCGGTAAATCCATGTCTTACGATAAGAGACACCTTTTTATTAAAGGAGAAGATGCAAAATATCTGCAGGGAAACTCTAGGCTTATATTCGAATGGAAAGGCTGGAAAATACATCCGCTTATCTGTTACGATCTACGCTTTCCAGTATGGTCCAGAAGTAAAATCAGTGATGATTCGCTTTATGAGTATGATTTATTGGTTTACGTCGCCAACTGGCCATCTGCCAGGGTTTTTGCATGGAACACCTTATTAAAAGCAAGAGCAATAGAAAATCAATCTTATTGTATTGGGGTAAACAGGGTAGGTGACGATCCCAATAGTCTAACATATCCTGGTCAGTCTGTAGCTGTAAACTTTCTTGGGGAGGAATTATACAATTGTGGGGATAAAGTGGATATAAATACGGTAACACTGGATCGGCAATCACTTGTATATTTTAGAGATCAATTACCCTTTCAGCTTGATTCAGATAATTTTTCTATCCAAGATTGAACGTTCATTCTAACATTGTTAATGCTATCACATTTTCTATAATATGGCAGCTTAGATAAAGTAGTATGAGGCTTGATTCCAAGTATTTGAACATTTTTTGTTCTCATTGTTTGATTAAGGAAAGGCAGTAAACCGCTGATTGAATCAGAGTTTTCATTTAGAACAATCAGTAAAATTTGTTTGACTACTGAAATTGATTGTTCCAAATAGTTGAATAAAAAGGATTCGGAAAATGAATCCAGATTTAGAGTTGAGATCTTACCGGTAACTTTTGATATCTCTTCCACTTCTTCACTTCCAAAACTTATTTTTCGATCTTCATCCAAACATTCGTAAATGACAATCAAGGCATCAGAATTCATTTGATATATTTGTTCTTTAGCTCAATATAAATGAAAAATCAGGTAGAATTTCTTTATTCAAAGTTTTTGCAAAGTGATGGAGTATCTATAGACACCAGGACTATCGAAACAGATAATTTATTTTTTGGATTGGTGGGAGACCATGTAGATGGCGGTAAGTATGCTGAAATGGCACTAGAGAAAGGTGCATCATTTGCCATAGTGCAGGATAAAAAATATGTCACAGATCCAAGAATTATTTATGTTTATGATTGCCTGAAAGCATTACAGGACTTATCTATATTCCATAGGGGAAGGTTCAATAAGAAAAAAATAATTTTTGGATTGACCGGGTCAAATGGAAAAACAACAACCAAAGAATTAATCAATCTTGTTCTTGCTAAAAAATATATTACCTCAGCCACAAAAGGTAATTATAATAATCATATTGGTGTTCCTCTCACAATGCTTCACATTCATCCACAGGTTGAAATTGCCATTGTTGAAATGGGAGCAAATAGAGTAGGAGATATTGCAGAATTATGTTCCTATGCAAATCCAACACATGGTTTAATCACTAACATTGGAGATGCTCATTCTGAGACATTCGGAGGCAGAGAAGGAATCATAAGAGGAAAAAGTGAACTTTTTGATCATCTAAGGAAGAATAAAGGGCAGGTTTTTATCAATGACAACGATGAAGTTTTGTCAAATATGAAGAAGAGATT
>CAYTFO010000134.1:0-3361 GCA_964437135.1 uncultured Roseivirgaceae bacterium
CCAGCCTTTTTTAGTGATAATAAAAAAGCCCGCATACTTAAAGATGATGGAACCATGGCAAGGCTTCCGGATCTAAGGGATATAGCAGATAAATTTGATTTAAAACTTGTAACAATAAAAGATCTTATAGAATACAGATTAAAACATGAGAGTCTGGTTGATGAGGTTATACAGGTTGAAATGCCGACTGAGCATGGTGAATTCAAACTAAAAGCTTTCAAGCAAACAAATACCGGAGATACTCACCTTGCTCTGTTTAAAGGAGAGTGGGAAGAAGATGAACCTGTATTGGTACGTGTGCATTCCAGCTGTGTCACAGGAGATATTTTTGGATCTTACAGATGCGATTGTGGGAATCAATTACACAATTCTATGCAAATGGTTGAGAATGAAGGTAAAGGAGTTGTTGTTTATATGAACCAGGAGGGAAGAGGCATAGGACTTGAAAATAAACTTAAAGCCTATAAACTGCAGGAAGAGGGAATGGATACAGTTGAAGCAAACCTACATCTGGGTTTTAAAATGGACCAGAGAGATTATGGGGTTGGAGCGCAGATTTTAAGAAAATTAGGTGTTAAAAAAATAAAACTTATAACAAATAACCCAAAAAAGAGAGTAGGACTAATGGGTTATGGACTTGAGATTGTTGATAATATACCCATCGAGATATTTCCGAATAAACATAATCGAAAATATCTTGAAACAAAACGAGACAAGATGGGGCACAACATATTAAAATGAAAACTTATTTTACTCTAGTACTATTTTTTTGTTTTTTGAATTTTTCGAATGCTCAGTTTTCTTATCAGGAATGGCATAATGGTATTGTTATCACAACAGATAATGATACCATACAGGGAGAAATTCAGTATAATTTTGAGACAAACACAATTACATTATCAAAAGATGAAAATGTAAGAGCTTTTAGCAGCTACAAGGTTGTCTATTTTGAAATTTTTGATAAAATACTGCAAAGCTACAGACAGTTTTATACGATTCCTTATAAGCTTAAAACTGAATATGAAACTCCGGTAATATTTGAACTTCTTTATGAAGGGCCACTTTCCCTGTTAGCGAGAGAACGCGTAGTTCAGGAAACAGCCTCATTTGGTAACTATGGAGTTCAGGGTCCGCGTGTAGTTCAGGATGTTGTTAATTACCAATATTATTTTCTCCATAAAGATGGAAGCATTGAAATCTATCTGGAGACAAAAACAGATTTGTACCGGATCATGTCAGATAAAAAGAGTGACATAAAAGTTTACATTAAGGAAAACAAATTAAAACATGATATGCTAAGAGATTTAATTCGAATTACTTCTTTTTATAATTCGATATAATGAATTTAGCAATATGAGCAAACCACTTATCCTCGTTTGCAATGATGATGGAATTACATCGCGAGGAATCCGAAAACTTGTAGATATTGTATCTGAAATAGGAGAGGTTGTAGTAGTTGCACCAGATAGTCCCCAATCCGGAATGGGTCATGCAATTACTGTTGGAGATACCCTTAGACTCAACCAAAATAGAATTTTTGAAAATGTGGAAGCTTATGAATGTAGCGGAACACCAGCGGATTGCGTTAAGCTTGCAAAATTCCACGTGCTTAAAGACAGAAAGGTCGATCTTGTAGTAAGTGGGATTAATCATGGAAGCAATTCTTCCATAAGTGTTTTGTATAGTGGTACCATGAGTGCTGCGATAGAAGCTGCCATAGAAGGCACACCGGCAATTGGATTTTCTCTCTGTGACTACGACCCAAACGCAGATCTTTCACATGTGGATGAACCGATAGCTAAAATCGTCAAAGAAGCACTCAGTAAAAAAATGCCAAAAGGAATAGCATTAAATGTCAATATCCCCCACAAACAAAAAGAAAATATAAAGGGTATTAAAGTATGCAGACAGGCAAACGCCAGATGGGAAGAACAGTTCGATAAACGTTTTGATCCAAATGGAAGACCTTATTTCTGGATGGTTGGTAACTTTATCAACCATGACAAAGGTGAAGATAATGACGAATGGGCTATTGCTAACAATTATGTTTCCATAGTGCCCTGCCAATTTGATATGACAGGACATTATGCAATTAGCTTACTAAATGATGAATGGGATTTTTAGGAATTTTCCAAAGTAGTAAGGAAAGTAATCAACTCATCGTCATTATTAATATTCCCGTTTTCTTTGATATACTTATTAAATGTATCAATATCATCCCTAAACATATTTTTTAGAAATTTCTTAGAATATTTTACCTTTTTGTAGAAGTTTTCTTTATCTCTTACATAAGTATATTGATGTTTGACAAAAGATGCAGTTGATCTGCCATCACTCCCGGGACCCATCCAATTATTTATTTTCAAAGATTCATAGGTAAGTTCATAAACCTTATATTCCCCATTAAATAGTACCTTGTAAAAAGAAGTACTTGGAGCGTACTCATTAAGAGGAGGGTAAATCTTTACAAAAATGTGTTTTTCGTCCCCATCTATTAGTTTGAATCCTTTAATATATGCTGTTTCAAAAGCTTTAACTTCATTGAAATCATATGTATAATGCAGAACTTGCTGGTATGTGTCATATCTTACCTTGAAGTCTTCTTCATATACCTGATCATCAGCAGTTACGATCTCAGCATTATACCATTTTGAATTAAAATAAGGTCCTCTTTCTGTATCAAAATAGATAGTTTCAATATCCGCAGCATTAGATGTATTTTGTATTTTACCCTTGAAGTCAGCAAACCAGTTAGCTTCCTGCAATCCAACGGGTGCAAGCGCACCTCCGGCTGCCTGGAATCTTGCATTCTGAGCATTTAAACCAAAATTAATAAATGTTACCCCTATTAATAGAGCTGAAAATATAGCTTTAATATTCATAAAAGATGGTTAGTTTATTTGTCTATGTTAAGTAACAATTATAAAAGGATTTCCCCTTACATAAAAGGATATATCCTGATTATAAAATTAACAGCAATCACATTTTTATTGATTGGTTTTCCATATCCTGGAATGTTGTTTACATCAATAACGGGTTGTTCATCATAGTCAATTAACCTCCTGTACTGTATTATGCTGCCTAAGCCTAACAGATTATTAATCGGAGCGTTCGGGTTGCTTTTATTTAGGGTTAACTTCCTTTCTGTCATCAATGCGATCTCAAACCACCCTGCAAAAAGGTTTTTTCTTTCAAATGAATCTGCATAATCATCAACAATTCCAAATTGATCCTCAAGTCTTGCTACAGCCTGATCCTCAAAACTACTTTGCCCATACCTAGCAACCAGGCCAAGCTTGTTCTGAATAAGGAAATCTCCATAAACACCTAAACCCACTTTGAAATAATTACCATCGGATTT
>CAYTFO010000134.1:3371-10201 GCA_964437135.1 uncultured Roseivirgaceae bacterium
ATTTATAGTCAATGTTTTCATAGGCATTGGGAGGTTCTATGATACTATTTCCATATTCACCAGTGATATATAATAAAGAAAAAAATCTTATATCCAGTCCAAAGGCATATTTTGATTCAAAGTTGGAGAAATAAGTAATCGCTTTACCATAATCTATGTAAACAGACGGTTCGATTATTTTCTTCTTTTCAACACTTACCATTGTATCAGCTTCGACCTCAAGGCTATCAGTCTGACCCAATACAATCAATGAGAAACAACTAAAAATAACAGGTAAAAGTATTCTCATCATAAGTTACGGAATCAAAATTCTGTATTGAATTTATTTCTATGCTATCGATCGCCAATCGAAATTCATTTCTTTCATTGAGAGTCTCTCTAAGTATATATATCAAAGACAGAGTATAACTGTTTTGATCAATAATAAACTCATAATCTATACTATTTCCATTCATTTCATAAGGTAATCTATATACCTGAATACTGTCCTCATAAAATAATGATCTGTCATTATTAAGGTTTTTAATTTGTGAAACTAAAATCTTACCGGAGTTTATGAGTGAGATTACCGAATTATTGCTTCGGATATTTATATTGGTTTCAGAAATATCTTCCTCAAGTTGATCAGAAATTGAATTTAAACTAATAATCGTTTGTTCAACTTCTTCCCTTAATGGTATCAGCGAAGTATTACCGGAATCTATACCTGTATTAAGAGCATTTAAACTATCTAGCAAAAAAAAGACTGAATCTTCATATTCATCATTTTCTTTTTCAAGGCTATCTAAGCGAGAATCAAGCTCGACTTTTACCGAGTCGTGAAAAGCAAGGCTGTCATTATTTATAAATACATAATACGATACAGGTTGAAGTATTTTAGCTTCTTCTTCACAATCATTTCCATCACAGGATGAATCACAAGCTGATAGCAGAACAGCAAAAAGAAAAATGAAAACTACGTGTTTTTTAATAAGGATCGACATCAAAGTAAACCTGTACACCTTTAAACGACTGCAAAGCTAATAAGGTATCCCTGCTTGATAGTAAATATTCTTTTATAGTTGGAAGGTTAACTCCGCTTTTTTCAATTTTAATATGAATATTGACCAGATAATTGTTTCGAATCCTTCCAATATGCGGTACTACCGGACCAAAGACTCTTTTTTTGGTAAGATCTTTTCTTAAAATTACAGATAAATAATTTGCGGCTTCCCAAACTGTTTCCTTATGCCTGGATCTTAAAATAATGTTGATCATTCTGTTGAAGGGAGGAAAATCAAATTCTTGTCTTTCTATCAATTCACCTTCTATAAATGCCTCTTCTGAATTAGTTAAAATTGCTTGTATTACTGGGTGATTAGGGGTGGAGGTTTGAAGTATTACAGTTCCCTGATTATGTTTTCTGCCGGCTCTACCACTCACTTGCTGAATCATTTGATATGCACGTTCGTGTGATCTGAAATCAGGAAAATGAATCATTTTATCAGCATCAATAATTCCAACCAGATCAACATTTTCAAAATCTAATCCCTTTGTAACCATCTGCGTACCTGTTAAGACCTGCATTTTTTGGTTTTCAAAATCATCAATTATATTCTGATAAGCATTTTTGGTTCTGGTTGTATCCAGATCCATTCTTTGGATTTTAAGTTCTGGCCTTAACAGTTCCAGCTCTTCCTCTATTTTTTCAGTTCCCGCTCCAACTGTTTGGATATTTTCAGAATTGCAGGAGATACATTTAGGAACATGACTACGATGGTGACCACAATAATGACACATCAATTCATTTCTGAATATATGATAAGTTAAACTCACATCACAATTGGGACATTGAGGAATATGATTGCATTCATCACACTGAATAAATGGACTATATCCTCTTCGGTTGTAAAAGAGAATAACCTGTTTATTTTTCTCAATAGTCTGGTCAATTTCTTCAAGTAGCTGATGTGTAAAATTGCCTTTAATCTTTTTTTGCTTTCGCGCTTTTTGCAAATTGGCTATCTCCAGCTTAGGCAACGGAAGATCACCATATCTTTTTGTAAGATTTACTTGAGCATATTTTTTGTTTTTCACATTAAAAATGGATTCCAATGAGGGTGTTGCACTACCCAATAAAATGTTAGCTGAATGAAGTCCTGCCAGTACAATTGCCGCGTCTCTGGCATGATAGCGGGGAGAGGGCTCATATTGTTTATATGAAGATTCATGTTCTTCATCTACAATAATTAAACCCAGATTTGAAAATGGCAGAAAAACGGAACTTCTCACTCCAATGATGAAGTCAAATTCCATTTTAATAAGTTTCTGATATATCTCAACTCGTTCATTATCAGAAAACCTACTATGATATACCCCAAAACGACTACCAAAATATTTTCTAAACCTGCTTATGATTTGAGTTGTTAAAGCAATTTCCGGAAGAAGTAATAAAGCCTGCTGCCCACCTTTGACAACCTCCTCAATTAACTTCATGTAGATTTCTGTCTTCCCACTTCCAGTGATTCCTTTTAATAGTACCGGCTTTTTGTTGTTAAACTCTGTCTGAATAGACTCAAGAGCTGAGGTTTGCTCCTTGGTAAGCTCTTTTAAGGCTTGAGTTTCTGAACCATCATGAGCAAAACGGTCAAGAATAGTTTCAAATTTCTCAAGTACTCTATTTTTTATGAGAGTGTTTAGGGCAGAAGCACTAAATCCCTCAGCTAATAACTCTTTTTTTGATATTCCTCTTTCATTCAGCCTGATGTCTTCAAAAATCTCAACTTCCTGAAGATAGTACATCAGTATTTCGTATTGTTTACGTTTTTTTTCTAACTGAATAGCGAGATCATCCAATCCGTCAATCAGATAAGGCGAAATTCTTATTTTTACTTCCTTTTTACTTGTATATCTATCCTTAACTTTTTCAAAAACCGTAATTAACCCCCTTTGATTTAAGTTATTAATGATTTTTTGTGGGTATTTAAGTTCAAGGATTTCACTCGCTTCCTTAAATGTCAAATCCTTTTGCTGAAGCCAGTTTAGTAGAGTTGTTTCCCTTTCATCTAAAATATGACCATCCAAATCAACATCAGGATGAAAGGTAATTGTCGATTCACTTTTTAGCTTCAATGCAGAGGGTAATGCAGCGTTGTAGGCTTCTCCAAGGCTGCACATGTAATACTTTGAAATCCATTCTATGAAGTTTAATTGCTTTCTCGTAATAATCGGTGAGTCATCTAATACATCCAGAATCTCTTTGACATTAAAATCTATCTGGTTTTCATCATGTATTTTGTAAACAACACCTGTATAATACTTCGATTGTCCAAAAGGAACAATAACTCTAAATCCAACATCAATATATAGTTCCTCTGCAATTGAGTAGGTAAATGTTCCCGGTAGGGGTAGAGGCACTATTACTTCGATGAATTTCAATTACAGTTGTTTTAAAGCCTCTTCTGTTGAATGAACCGGAGCCAGGCAGGATTTATTTCTGCAAATATAAATGGTTGTTTTATTATCTATTGCTGTTTTCCCCTTGCATAAGCCTGGAAATTCGATGGGACTATCTGTGGCTGAGATTACATTTATTGAATTCGTAGCCTTGTTGAGTTCCAGTTTGGTTTTTTCAGCCTCGTCTCCAATAATAGCTATTTCAGGAACATCAATTACAGAAAACAAACCTGCTATAGACCATTGAGATAAATATTCTGTTTCTTTTTCTAATAGAAAAGATAGGTTGTTAGTCATTCTGGTACCCTTATCTGAATATTTATCTTCATAAGTGAGAAGTCCTAACCGAATCAGGTTCTCCGCCATTAGACTATTGGAAGCCGGGATGACATTATCAAATAGTTCTTTTTTTCTTGCAATCAATGACTCGGACTCTTTTGAAGTATAGAAAAACAACTCTTCTTCTTCATCCCAGAAATTCTCAATCATTTGATCAGTAAGAGACATAGCTAACTTAAGGGAATCGGACTCATTACTTATCTGATAATAACTGATAAATGATTGTATTAATGTGGAATAATCATCTGCAAAACCATATCCGGGACTGTTTAATTGATGAAGCACTTTATCACCCTTAACAAGATTAGTAGCCAGGAATTTAAAAAGGCTGGAAGCTTTCTCTAGAATGTTTTGATCTTCGAATGCCATATAAGCATCGCAAAATCCGGTCAAAAGTAAAGCATTCCAACAGGTAAGGACTTTGTCATCGAGACCGGGAGCAATCCTTTCTTCTCTTTTTGCAAGTGCTTTTGAAATAAAGTCTTTGATCAGCTCTTTTAGCTCGTCTATGCTAATTTCAAACTTATCCGCAACCTGCTGATCTGACTCAAGTCTTCTCAGAACATTTGTGTGTTCCCAGTTTCCATCTTTTAGCACATTATAATAGTACTTAACGATGGATGATTTATCACCTGCCAACAAATCGATTTCGGCTTCACTCCAAACGTAGTATTTTCCTTCAACACCTTCACTATCAGCATCAAGAGCAGAGTAATAACCCCCTTGTTCAGACTTCATTTCCCTTTCCAGCCACTCAATGGATTCAAGAACGACTTCTTTATATCTTTCTTTTCCAGTGAATTGATAGCCAAGGGAATAAAGAGAAATAAGCTGGCCATTATCATATAACATCTTTTCAAAATGGGGGACATGCCATTCTCCATCTACTGAATACCTGGCAAATCCTCCACCAATCTGGTCATAAATACCCCCTGATTCAATTTTATCTAATGTGAACGTAGTAAAATCAAGCAGATGATCTTCTTTGTTATGTTTCGAGTATAAGAGCAGGAATTTCCAGATACTTGGCATTGGAAATTTAGGAGCCTTTTTGATTCCACCCCATTTGTAATCAAAACGAGTTGATAAAGTTTCTACACCCAATTGAAGGTGTCTCATCAAAAGGCTATTTCCTTTGTCTATTTTATATTTTTCTGAAAGCTTAATATTTAGATTTTGGGTGAACTTTTCTGCGCTATTTAGAATTTGATCTTTATTTTGAATAAATGCTTCAGAAACACTATTTAGTAATCCAATCCAATTGTCTTTTGGAAAATAGGTTCCGCCGTAAAATGGCTTTTGATCAGGAGTTAAAAATACATTCAATGGCCAGCCTCCATTTAACCCCATAGCCTGAATAGCATCCATATAAATCTGATCAATGTCTGGTCTTTCCTCCCTATCTAATTTGATATTCACAAATTTCTCATTCATGATACTGGCTACAGCCTCATCCTCAAACGATTCATGTGCCATAACATGACACCAATGGCAAGAACTATATCCAATGCTTAATAAAATGGGCTTATTTTCATTTTTTGCTTTACTCAAAGCTTCATTACCCCATTCATACCAGTTGACAGGATTATCTGCATGTTGTTTTAAATAAGGTGAGTTGGAGTTTTTAAGTTGGTTCATCTATGATTAAGTTGTTTTTAATGTTTTCTATTTCTTTATTAACATCAATAATTTCTTTCAGTTCGTTTAGTTCATTCAATGTTTTTTTCAATAATTGTTGATGTTGTGTAGATTTTGCAAATCGAGGTCTGTGATTTAAAACATCTGCAACTTTTTTCCATTGTTTAAGTATATCCAAAGTCTCTTCATCCATGAAGGCTTCCTTTAATTTTTCCCAGATATAGTTTGTTGCTTCTTCAGAGGGATGGATCATATCCTGTTTATAGAATCGGTAATCCCGTAACTGGTCAATGACTATTTCATAGGAGGGGAAGTAATGCACATTTTCATATTGAAATATCAACTTCCTTGTACTTTCTATCAGTATAGCTTTAGATTGATTATTTTCTACCAATCCATCCCTTATGTGTCTTACCGGGGAGATGGTAAATAACCAATTTACATCTGGATTGATTTTCTCTATTTGATCCTTCAAAACATTAAATTCATCTATGATTTCTTCACTGGTCAATAAGTTTTTATTGAAATTGGTGGAAGGCATTTTATGACAGTTAGCAACTATTTTACCCGTAGTTTTTAATTTGTAAACCCATGAAGTACCGGGTGTTATTATAATCCACTTTACATTTTTAATGTATTGTTGTAATGATTTGTAGGTCTTTTTAATTTCGGTAACGAGTTCTTCCTGATCCAGGCTAGAAAGATCTGAATGATAATTCCAGTCGTAGTATACATCCTGATTCCTAATCAAACAAATTTCAGGATCTTTGCTAATTGAATTTTTCAGAATTCTGAATATCGATATAGGGTTGTAAATGGTACCGGCTGGATTTATAATGCAATTGAATTTATTGGCAATCATTATATTTCCAATATTATTCGAAAAACAAGATCCAATTAGAAGAACCTTGTCTTTAATGCTAATTTGAATTTGGTTTCGGTCTGGAGAGAATTTCAGGTAAAACATCCTGAGTAGAATTTATAAATCACTTAGTTGTAATTTAGGTAAAAAAAAAGCCCCTGAATCTAATATTCAGGGGCTTTTTTTAACTAAACTGGATAATTTTTATTCAGCAATAACATTAACTGTTATTTCATGATGAACCTCTTTATGGAGATCTAAAACAACCTTATGTTCACCAACTTCCTTAATATTATGTGCAAAATTTATTTTCTTTCTATCGATATCGATGCCTTTAGCAGCAAGAGCATCTGAAACCTGAAGTGCAGTAATAGCTCCAAAAATCTTTCCGGATTCACCTGCTTTAGTTTTTATCTCTAAAGTAAGATCCCCAACTTTCTCAGCTATTGCCTCAGCGTCTTTCAGAACTTTTTCTGCTTTATGAGCAGCCTGTCTGATATTTTCTTCGATCATTTTACGGTTAGAGTTATTTGCCAGTATAGCGAATCCTCTGGGA
>CAYTFO010000135.1:0-10170 GCA_964437135.1 uncultured Roseivirgaceae bacterium
GGTCTGGAACATATAATTACCTTCCAATTATATGTGCCCTCTCTAATGCTACTCATGTTTATGCTCACACGAACGATTCCATACACGGTAAAGCGGATGATATTATAAAAAGTTGTAAGCATAAGTTAAAAGAACTAGGTTTGATAGAAAGGGTTTCATTTTCGACCGGAAAAGTTGAAAATGAAATTTTGGAAAGGGCAGATGTGATTACAAATTCTGGTTTTTTAAGGCCATTGGATGAATCAAAACTAAAATATTGTAAACCATCAGTAGTGATTCCCTTAATGTTTGAGGCATGGGAATTAAGAGAAGAGGATGTAGATATCAATTACTGTAATAGGAAAGGAATAAGAGTCGCTGGAACATGGGAGAAACATCCCGATATTAGAGTATTTCAAAATGTTGAAGTATTAGGGGTAAAGATGGCTTTTGAAGCTGGTTTTGAAGTTTTAGATAATTCAGTTTTTATTTGGTCAAATGATGAATTTGGAGAGCATTTGAAGCTAGGATTTGAAAATATGGGTGCTAATAAAGTAATTTGTTCGACCGAAATTAACTTACTTTATGATAATGCAGATAAACTTGATTTCATTTTCATCGCTCAGTATGATGAAAAAAGAAAGTTTTTCGACGAAATAATTAACCTAGAAGTATTGAAATCAGTTAATCCTGACCTGAGTTTAATACATCTTTATGGTGATATTGATGTGGAAATATGGAGAAAGCATATGAATGGTCAAATAATGCCTGAATTCCATGGCAGTCCTCAGAAAATGACAAAAACTCTTGGACATGTGGGTCTACTCCCAATTATTAACCTTCAGACTGCTGGATTTAAAGTTGCTGAGCTCTTAATAAAGGGTGAAAAATCAAATTTAATGCAACCAGTAAATTAATAGTTAAATATTTTAAGGTTTATTTATGTTATTAACTGTTGGAGTGATAGGACGATCAGAATGGACTTATGATACAATGAAGCGATTGCATGAAAAGGGTCATAAGATAGCTTTTATTGTTACATCAAAGGAAACTTTGGAGTATAAATATTCTTCATCGGACTTTAAAAAATTTGCCTATAAAAATGATATTCCATTTTTGCATGACCCTAGAATAGATGAAGAAAAAATAAAAAGACTTTGTCCTTCTTTAGCTGATTTGGTAATCAGTATTAATTATAATGGAATTATTCCATCAAATGTTATAAAGCTTTTTCCATTCGGTGTCTTGAATGCTCATGGTGGTGATCTACCTAAATATAGGGGTAATGCTTGCCAAGCATGGGCTATCATCAATGGAGAGAAGAAAATAGGATTATGTATTCATAAAATGATTGGTAATGAACTAGATTCAGGACCAATCATTTCCAGATCATATTACAATTTGAATGAAGACACGAGAATTGCTGAAGTTTTTGAATGGATGACAAAAGAAATACCTAGTTTGATGGAAGAAGCTGTTAATGCACTTATGAGGGATCCAGAATATGTGATTGAACATCAATCAACGGACCCTAGTAAAAGTCTTAGATGTTATCCTAGGAATCCATCCGATGGATTGATTGATTGGAATTTAGGATCAGATAAGATTGTTAAGATTATCAATGCATCCTCAGAGCCCTTCGATGGTGCTTTCACATATCTTAAAAATAAGAAAATTAAAATATGGAGAGCGTCACAATATAATGATGATGAAATCTGGTGCGGTATACCAGGTCAGGTTTCATTAATAAATAAAGAATTTAATGAAGTTGTAGTATTAACAGGTAAGGGTAAAATTTCAATTACGGACATTGAGGTTGATGGCAAAAGAGGTAAACCAACTAGCTTTATTTTTTCATTAAGGGATAGGTTCGTCAGTAAAATTTAACTTTAATTGTATGCCATCAATTTACAATTATTTACTTTTTATTTTTTTTAAGGGTTAATGAAAGTACTTTTTTTTGGAAATCAAGATAATTTAGGTTATACATATGTAACTTGGTTGAGAAGTAGAGGTGTAGATGCTTCTTTAGCTTTTTATAGGTATAATACAGCGGATAGGAGTAAAATTTCTTGGGTAGACGAGGACTTTGATGAAGATAAAGCAACTTGGATTATAAAGTATAATAGAGTTCCAATCCTTCGCTTTTTTCGTCATAAAAGAGCGAAAAGAAAATTAATCGAAGAATGTGATTTAATTATTTCTTCTGGTGAAGAAATACTTGAAGTTCTTCAATATAATAAACCAATAGTATTTATACCTACAGGTATAGATTTAAGCTCATATCCGTTTAGATGCTCCTCTTTGAAAGACGAAGTGTTATCCTACTTATATAGAAAAAGAATTTCTAAAGTCAACAAAATACTTATTGCTCAATCGGATTGTATTTGGGCTGCGAGGTTGATTGGTGTTGGGACTAAGGTTATTAGGTGGCCTCTTTTGGTTGATGCAAATAATACAAAAAATAACTTGGATAGGGGCTATGCTAATAAATTAAAAGAAAAGTATCAGACATATGATTTTGTCCTTCTAAGTAGCACAAGAAAAAATTTAAATCCAAATTCTCATAATTATAAAGCAACCGAAAAGGTATTACCTGCATTTAGAAAATTTATTGATGATAACCCAGAGAAAAATATAAGAATAGTTTTTGGAATGCATGGGCATGATGTCGAACAGTTTCAAGAGTTAGTTTACAAATATGATTTAGATAGCTATTCTGATTACATTGATCATCTACCTGCTCCGAAATTGCATGCTTTCTTTACTCTTGATAATCTATTTGTTTTTGATCAGTTTACTGAAAATGAATATGATTCGTTAAACGGGACATTGAGAGAAGCACTTTCAGTGGGGGCTATTGTGTTTACTTCCACCAATGTTAAGTCAAAAAACTTTGAGGCAGTATATGGTAAGGGCTGTGAAGCTGTAGTGGCGGTCTCTGAAAATGAGATATATGAAGGGCTTTCGCATCTATCATCTTTGTCTAAAGATGAAATAGTTTCTATCAGAAGTAACAATGAAAGATGGCTTTACAATTCTATCCACTGGGAAAAAAGGATTGATGAATTTATAAATATCCTCAAAGATTCAATCAGTCGGTGAAAAACTATTTTTGGAGCATACTAAATACTTTTCAGGGCAAAGGCCTCGGGATGATTTTTAGTTTTTTACTTGCTAATGTTCTTCTGCCTATGGATGTGGGAAGGTATGTGGTGTTTTCACTGATCTCCACGTACTCTACTTCAATTTTGCTTTTAAAATATCAGGGTTCAATTGTTTACAAATTGAATAATCAGGAATTAAAAGCGAATTTCAATAATTATTTTTCTCAGGGGCTAATTCAATTAATTGCAAATAATTTACTGGTAGTATTACTCCTATTGGTATTTGTCGATCCAATAGGTAATTTATTCAAAATCGATGATTATCGAGTATATTATCTAATAGTAGCACTTATTCCGATTATTGGGTTTAATAATTATTTTAATGCAGTTTTAAGAGCCAGAAACTATTTTAGATTCCTGGCATTAGTGCAATTAATCACTTATACTCTTGGTTATGCCTTCATAATCACCGCCATATCTACCGATGCAGATATAATTTATATTTTTATTGGTCAACTAGCTATTAACGGTTCTTTAGTTTTAATATATATATTTATTATTTATCGTGAGTTTAGCTTTACACTAAAAACAGACAGAGAGGTAAGTCAAAACCTTTTAAAATTCACGTTTATTCTTCATATATCAGCTATTGCAGTTTTTTTGGATAAAAATATAGATGTTTTTTTAGTAAACACATACATGTCTAAGGCTGATGTAGCCATTTATAATTATGCATTAAAAATTCCATTGTTGTTAGTATTATTTGGAGACTCAATTTCTCAAGTAAGTTATAATAAACTCACCATTCTACTGACATCAAAAAGTATCGAAAAAGTAAAGGTTTACTATAAAGATGTTTTAAACCTAAGCTTTGATTTGCTAATGATTCTAGTGATATTGATAGTGATAAATTTTGAATTGATCATTAATCTATTGTTGCCTGAAGAATATCTTGTAATGATTTTTCCCTCTATTATTATTATGTCAAGCCTGACTTTGTTTGCTGCTTATTCAACTATGGGAACGATGCTTACTTCAATGGGGATGCCGCAACTAGGAACTATTCCTAACTGGATATCTTTAGGAGTGAATGTAACTTTATCTATTTTACTAATTCCAATTATTGGTATTCTTGGAGCTGCAATTGCGACCAGCTTGTCTTTCTTTTCGAGAGTTTTTATAAGTATTTATTTTGAGAAAAAGTATTTAAAATCCAACATGAACCACAGCTTAATTATTTCGTTGACTTTTTTAATCTTTTTAACACTATGGGTTGTGAAATATTATGAAGCTCCAATTTGGGCTCAGCAAATAACTGGACTTGTTTTATTGGGAAGTTTGGCCTTTAAGGTCTATAAAGGAGGGTCATACCGCGTTCTTACGAGTTTATTGATCAAAAAATGATTTTAATTACTTTATTCAATTAAAATCATTTTTTCACAACTTTTAACTGAGTTTACCTCAATACATAACGAATACAAACCTGCATTGAATGCAGATAAATCAAGTCTTTTAAAGTGTAATCCAGCACATTGATTTCCCTGTGCTAGTATTATTGTACTTCCATTACTTGCTGTTAAAGATATTTCTACCGGGCTATCGACTGACATTGAGTATTCAATATTCAGTTTATCTCTGGTTGGATTCGGAAATATTGATTTTATTAATAGTATATTATCTGAAATCTGATGCTTCAGGTGAGAAAAACTTACTTCATTAACTTCATCAATTGGGGAAGTGCCATTTAAATACTCCTCCAAATTAGTATAGCCATCAAGATCATAGTCTTCATTTGGATTATAGGTTTTATAGTCAAGTTTATATTTCATTTCCCAATTATCTGCCATTCCATCATTATCAGAATCAATTCTTGATTTATTACAATATAGAAAAGGCCAGTCTATTTGTGTTAAAGTTGACCTTATTTTGCCTTTTCCTGATTCTAATTGATGCAATACTCTATAATCAATTTGATCTCGATAAGGAACGGATGCTCCTACTGAACCAAACAATGAATCTTTCAGTGATGAAGCATTTAGCGTTTTAATACTCGATGTAGTATGTTTTTCAAATTCAATATCGGTATTAACCGAAGGAGGAATGGTGTTTGACGGATATAATATAAAATTTGAATAATTATCATTAATTATTTCATCTTGATTAAAGATGTTACCAAATATATTAAGGGTTATTTGATCATATCTATCTAGATAGTGGAAAGTAATCACATGAGGAGCAGTAGTATTTGGACCGCTAATTATATTATTATTAATAAAGTTTATAGTTTGCCTAGGATATTTTTGGATAGAAGCTATCTGCCCACCTGGATTGAAAATAATATTATTCCTAAAATCAACAAAAGAATTATCAGCAATAAATAATGGATTTCTATTGTTGTTGTTGGCTAGTATATTTTTATGTAATGAAATATTAGTTGATTTATCTCCAATCAATACACCCATGCTATGCGGGCCTTTTGGATGTTTTGAAGCATTTAAAGCTTCCGAAATAATGCTGTTTTGAACAGTAATATCATGAGAATTAAACCAAAAGGAAAGGTTCTCATCAACTGCCCAGCTTAATGAACAATGGTCGATAACAATATTGTAGACGTTGTCTTTATTTTCGATACCCATACCCAATGCATCTACTCCAGCCCAATTATTTTCAGCTCCAAAATCTAGGTCACTTGGTCGTATCCTTAAAAATCTAATAATTACATCATGGGTCATTATTCTCAATCCTTCTCCTCTAATACATATCCCCATTCCAGGAGCAGTTTGTCCAGCAATGGTTATGTAGGGATTATTTAGTATCAATGGAGTTTCCAAGTTTATATATCCACCTACATCAAATACTACAATGCGTTTACCATTTGCTTCAATAGCTTCTCGTAAAGATCCGGGTCCAGAATCATTCAAATTTATGACCTTGTAAACAATCCCACCCCTTCCTCCCGGTGTATGTGTTCCAAATCCCTCTGCTCCGGGAAATGCTGGTAGTTGTTGTCCAGTTGCAAATACAAAAGAAAAAATATATGAAGCAAACAGTAAAAATGACCTTATTCTACTATTTTCAACAAATTCATTTATTTTCTTGCAAAAATTCACCAGGTCACCATGTAAGCTTATTTCTAATAATTTAATTTTGCATGACTTTGTTTCCTTAATCTTTTTCAAATGAATCTAGTATTTGTTTCATTAAATATAAGAGTTATTGAACAAATCAGGATTCAAAATATTGTAAATGGTCTATAATCAACTTCAAAATTGTATATCAGTCATTATGTATATGAAATATTAATAATGGAAACCAGAAATTTAATTTTTGTCATTTATGATATTGGAGCAGGAGGTGCGGAAAGAGTACTTTTAAATTTGGCTAACTTTTTGTCATATTCAAACAATGTGACAATTCTAACTTTTAGTAATTCTAATGACTTTTATAAGGTAAATAAACGAATAACTAGAAAAAAACTTGGAATTCATGGTAAGTCTGGGTTATTTGACATCTTAGAGGTTTATAAAAGAACAATGCAATTGAGAAAGGCTATCCTATCATGTAATCCTGATTTAGTTGTATCATTTATGACACCAATTAATAATATAGTACTTGCATCATTAATCGGTAAAAGAGTCGATGTTATAATCTCAGAAAGAAATAACCCTACTAAATCAGTATTAGGAATAAAGGATAAAATTTTCAGAAGACTACTTTTTAGACGAGCATCTCAAATTGTTGTTCAAACTGAAAAAGTGAAAAAATGGTATCAAAGCAATTTGAAAATTAGTCCAGACAAACTGATAACTATTCCTAACCCAGTATCAGAGAACTATTTGCATGAAACTGATTTTAAAATTAATAACAAGAAAAAGAAATATTCCATTATTTTGATTGGGCGTTTGCATCCGCAAAAAGGATACGATCTTTTATTTAAGGCTATAGCAAATTCAAAATTTTGTCGAGAAAAATGTGAATTTAATATTTACGGTGAAGGAATGCTTAGGGCTTCTTTAGAAGAATTCATTAGAGATGAAAATCTATCTGAGACAGTTTTTTTGAAAGGGAGAACTAAAAATGTGAAAAGGAAATTGTCTGAGTCCGACTTATTCTTGTTACCATCTAGATATGAAGGTTTTCCAAACGTTTTGCTAGAGGCTATGGCAGTTGGTGTTCCTTCAATTAGTTTTGACGCTAATTACGGACCGAGAGATATAATCACGAATTATCATAATGGGATTTTGATTCAAAATGAAAATGGACAGGAAATGATTAGAAAAGTTGAAGAGGTTCTTTGTAATATAAGTCTGAGAACTAAATTATCAGAAAATGCAAGACAATCTATATTAAAAAACTATACACCAAATGCTATATTTTCAAGATGGGAAAATGTAATTGAGAATACTATTGTGATGCGTGAAAATAAGTTGTTAAATGAAAGACGATAAAAAAGAATATTCTATTATTGACTTAATACGATTAGTCTGGAAGAGAAAGAAATTTATCGTTTTAAGCACATCAGTATTTATCATATTGGGAGTTTTTACTTTTGTTTCTATACCAAAAGAATACACATCTAGTATAGTTCTTATGCCTCAATCCAGCGATAATTCTGATGGATTCGGAGGGG
This sequence comes from uncultured Roseivirgaceae bacterium, assembly GCA_964437135.1. Classification (GTDB taxonomy): domain Bacteria; phylum Bacteroidota; class Bacteroidia; order Cytophagales; family Cyclobacteriaceae; genus CAYTFO01. The sequence continues at coordinate 7,717 of CAYTFO010000135.1, forward strand.
GGCTAGGAGAGCTTGCAGGTCTGGCAGGAGTAAGTATTCCTAAAAGTTCTAGTTCAATTGATAAACAATTGTATCCTGAGATTATCAGTAGTAATATTTTTTACCTCGAATTGATGAATCAAAAATTCAAAAATTCTACAGAAAAAGATAGTTTAGTTCTTTTTGAAATTCTTAAAGAATATGATGACAGGTCTATTTTTGAGCAATTTTTTGGCTTTATTAAATCTATGCCATCTACTCTTAGGGGTTTATTTACTGGTGCAGAAAAAAAAGATTATGCCCCAGATGAATATAGTTTAGAGAATAGCCTGCTTGAATTGAATCCAGCCCAGAGGAGAGTTATTTCTCATCTAAAATCCAGAATCAATCTACAAGATGATAAAATGAATGGATTGATAACTATAAGTTGCGAATTACCTGATCCAGTATTATCAGCACATGTTGTTGTTTACACAAAAGATTACCTTACAGAGTTTTTGAGTAGTTATAAAACAGAAAAACTTAGAGATAATTTAGATTTTCTAAAAGCGCAATTGAAAAAAGCTCAAAAAGACTATGTTAATTTACAGGTAGAGCTTGCAAAATTAAGAGATACAAATATTAATCTATCCAACACTTTATCGCGAACAAAAGAAGAAAGGCTGTCTTCAGAATTTAGTCTTGCATCTCAGCTATATTCTAATCTGGCAAAAGAAGTAGCACAAGCAGAAATTCAAATTCAGAAACAAACCCCTTATTTTAGAGTACTTGAGCCGTCCCAGGTTCCGACAACATATAGCGTACCTAATGAAAAACTGATTTTATTCGTTTTTACTTTTTTAGGATTGCTTATAAGTATTTTGTTTGTTCTAGTTCAGGAGATTATAATCAAGGGAAACAGTATCAAATTGTGAATGCTGTAACTATCTTATTTCTTTATATTATCATCGCATTTCTGACTGCCTGGGCTCCCATAAAACCACTAGCATATATTGCTCCAGTATCATTCCTGTTTTTTTTAATAGTTTTTTACAAGGGAGAAAATTATTTAATCACAATTAGAAGGCTTATTGCTGTTTTGTTGATATGTATTTTGGTTTATTCAATCTTTTTGGTCCTTAGAAGAGATGTGAGTATTCAAAATATGATTTTGGCTTTTTTTACAAGTTCCTGGTTAATATCGGTATTGGTATTACCAATTGACAAAGAAAATAGCTCTGAGTTATATGCAAAATATTTAAAAATTGGGATACCAATTTTTATTTTACAAGTGATAATCGGATTTATACAGGCAATTACGGGGTTTTTATCAGGGGGTTCATTTGATCTTTCAAATGGTGATAGAGTTGAGGGAACAATCCATATAGCTTTAAACTCTTCGGGGTCATTTTCTAATGTAATTTTTGAATATAATGTAATCGGTTTAATTCTTATTATTCTGCCCTATGCTTTTGAAAAGAAAAGAAAGCTGATTCCTTTTATATTCTTTGCAGCAATAGTTGTGCTAATGGCTTCCGTTGTTCACTTGATTTTATTTATTGCTTTGGCAGTAGGATTATCTTTTATAATTCATAGGCCAAAATTTGATCTTGGTGGAAAAGTTTGGAAATGGGCAGCTAGAGTATCAGTTATTTCACTACCACTTATTGCAGTATCTTTATTGGCAACAAACCTAAGTAATATAAGTTCTCTAAGTAGCAAGCTGGTTGAATTTGAGAATCCAAAATCAAAAGTCTACAAGAATCTATTTACAGAAATGCCAAGTGAATTTTATTTAATGCCTTTCATAGGTTTAGGGCCAGGACAGTTTTCAAGTAGAGCCAGTTTAATAGGCTCAGAATATTATTTTGGGGGTATTCAGAATCCGATTGATTTACCGGTTATTGAGCAGGAAATATCCGCAGCAACAAATAAATACATTATGCCGAAATGGATATGGATTAGCGAACTTCCTTTTTCTGCAGGATCTACTTTACACCCATTTTCATCCTGGATCACCATTATAGGAGAATATGGTCTTTTATTTTTCATAATCATTGGTATTATCTTCTTTCGCAAAATTTTTAGAATTAGAAGAAATATAACTAATTATCAAAAATTGGTGAATTTTTCTATATCAGCATTCTGGATTTTCTTTTTTATTTCAGGGTTTCAGGAAAATTATTGGGAAGTTCCTCAAATGTTTTTGTCCAGTCTTTTGGGGATTCTTATAATGGAAAAGTTAAATGAAAAGTAAAAAGATATTATTTCCCATCAATATTGATTTGTGGTCTAATCCCATTTCTTCAAAATTTCGGGAAATTGTTAATAACGCCAGTGATAATAGATTCACCTACTATTCATTTAGTAATCCCAAAACTTTAGAGGATAAGGTATCAGCCAAAAACTTTTGGAGCGGTAAGAAGGTAGTCAAAATTAAAAAAGTTGATCTGTTAAAGAGTAGATTCCACTTGATTCATAGGTCAACTGCTACTT
>CAYTFO010000136.1:0-10091 GCA_964437135.1 uncultured Roseivirgaceae bacterium
ATACGTCAGATTCTGGAAGATAACTATCATGTTTATGAAGCATCACATGGAATCGAGGCAATTGATTTGTTGGATGAGAATAAAATAGATTTAATAATAACTGACCTTATGATGCCATGGATGGATGGCTTTGAATTTATTGAGGCAATTAATAGTAATAGGAATTATAAACAGATTCCGGTATTGGTAGTATCTGCAAGGGTTTCGGGGGAAGATAAAGAAAAGGTTCTGGATTCAGGAATAAATGATTATCTACAAAAGCCATTTTCTAAAAAAGAGCTCACTTTAAGGGTAGATAACCTATTGTCTCAAAAGAAAAAGTATGCTGATGATAACCAAAATGTCTTTTCTAATCTGGTGAAGAATAATTTTGTGGAAGTCGAAAAAACACTTTTGGATAAACTACAAAAAGAAGTTGAAGATAGAATATCTGATCCAAATCTTGGTGTTTTGGTTTTAGCGGATGCATTAGCTGCCAGTGAAAGACAGGTTTATCGACTTGTAAAAAAACTCACTGGATTTACACCCAATGAATATATAAAAGAAGTAAGATTACAGTATGCAGATTACCTGATCAGAAAGAATAAAGTGAAAAATGCTTCTGAAGCTGCCAAGAGTATTGGGCTGAAGAATGTAACTCAGTTTTCGAAACAATACGAGAAGAAATTTGGTCAAAAGCCGGTGGACCTACTTTGACCTACTGGAAAGCTGATACTATCTTGAGCTCGAGGCCAGATCCATTACCAAAGCATGGCTGAAAGACTCTATATAACTTTCTCTTTTTTCTTTTTCGTCAAATGAAACAGGAGCAAAAACACTTATATGAGTATTTTTTTTCCCATTTAATAGTTCTTTTAAACCCTGTGAGACCTTATTTTTCTTATTTGACATAATACTGTTCTTTGCATTATGTCAAAAACATTAAATAACCCCCCTAAAAAAAAGTAAAAAAAATTATGGATTTATTGTGATCTCGGCAGAGTTTGATGCGGAAACAAAGAAATATCCTAATACTTTTTCATTTTCACTACTAATATTTACAATATTGCTTCCAAGTGAAGTAGGGGCAATACCATTTGCTGTACCCAGGGAAGTAGTTAAATTTCTAAAAAGCTGGAGGTATTCATATGATTCTTTATCTAATGAGCTTACTTCAAGTTTCATTTTATCATTTTCAAAAAACCTGAAACTTGTAAATTCATTTTTATATTCACCACTAAAAAATTGGTCATCTAGAAGTACAATGTCTTCTGGTTCACTAAATAACGTATCATTTCTATAAACTCTCCAACGATAAAAATTCCGTGTATTTATTGGGTCATTAGCGAAAATTACAGGATAATAGATCAATACTTCCCCTTCAATATTTTCTACTGTACCAATATAGAAATCGTAGGTTAATAAATCTATTTCATGAACAGCATTCAATTGAGTAGGAGTTGAAACTAAAGTATCGCCAGTAGGAAGTTGAACTTGTAATGTATATGTTCTATTGACTATACCTATTAAGCTGCTGTCACTTAAATACAATCCGTTTGAAGAGTGTTTAAATTCAAAATTATTTCCTGCATTGTCTAATACTATAACATTCGCATCAATGATGGGGGTTGGTAACTCAGGGCTTAAATAATCATTAGATACAGATAACCTTACAGTGTGAGGCCCTGATTGATTATTGATATGACCTTCTACTACAATCAATTCGCTTGTATCCGGAAATTCCTGTTCCAGAGAATTATTACAAGCAGTTCCTATGATAAAGAAAATCAATATGGTCAATAAAAGTCTCAAAATTTGAAATTATATGTTAAAGAAGGAATAATTGTCCTAAAGATGCTAAACTCAATTATTTCAGGAGTATTAGGCTCAAGTTCAGACTGCCTGAAAAAATAGGAATACACGTTATTTCTTGCATATACATTATATAAGTTCAGTGTCCAATAGTCTTTCAATTTTCTTTCTTCACCATTCTTCCTGAATTGTTTTCCTAAAAGTTTTATGGTAAGGTCCATTCGATGATAGTTGGGTAATCGATCCTGATTTCGATCCTCAAAATGTGGAACCAGAATATTTTCTATATAATATTTTGCGGTAGGATAAGTAAAAGGCCTTCCAGTAGAGAAGTTAAAGCTCGAGGAAATGCTTAAGCGTTGATTGATCTGATAAATTCCAACCACTGATAAATCATGTGTTTTATCATAATCTTCCGGGAAAAAATCACCACCATTGATGGTTTCCTCTTCGATAACACTGACTATTCTTTTTTCAGCCCTTGAAAGGGTATAGCTAAGCCAACCAGTTAATCTACCGGTGTTTTTTCGTAAAAACATCTCCATACCATAAGCCCTTCCTGAACCCTGAAGGATTTCTGTTTCGATGTTTGGATTGAAAATAAGGTCAGCACCATCTTTAAAATCCAGAATGTTTTCTATATCCTTATAAAATAGATCAATGTTACCAGTGAGTTTTAATTTCGGGAACTCTTTGTATAGACCAATCGAATATTGATCTGTGCGCAGTGGTTGAATGTAATCATCTGTCAACTTCCATATATCCGTAGGGGAGGGAGCGGCGGTATTAGATAATAATTGTAAGAATTGATAAATACGAGAAAATGCTGGTTTTACACTCAAATGATCGCTCAATGAGAAATTTATCGAGACTCTGGGCTCAAATCCATAGTTCTGACTAAATATTTCACCATTATCATAAGAAATAGTATCAATAATGTATTCGTTTTCTCTTGGCTGACCTTCACTATAGATATATCTTTCCTTATCTCCAATTGCAAGGAAATTGGATAGCCTAAACCCGTAGTTTAGATTAATTTTTGGGTTGAGTTTATAATTGTGTGTGATATAAATCGAACTTTCTAAGCCGTGTTCTGAATCCAGTATTATAGGTTCACTTTGACTGCTGTTTTCATCAAATGGAATTCTCTCTCCAGGCTTGATTCTATGAAATATTGATGAAAACCCAAATTCAAAGTGAGATTTTTGGCTTTGATAGAAATGATTGTCAATTTTCAATGAATAGTTTATATTTCTGGCAGTTCCAATAAAACTACCTGCTTCAACAGGATTGGATATTCTGTAATCATATTCACTTCCTAACAATGAAAAATGACTAAATATTCTTGGAGAAAATGTATGATTCCATCTGAATGTAAGAGCCCGGTTTCCCCAATTTCTTACAGCATCAAAACCAGCCTGGTTTCTATCATTCCCTAAGTATCCTGATAAATAAAATGTGTTCCTTTCGTTCAATCTATAATTTACTTTTAGGTTTAGATCCTGGAACGAGTTTCTGCTGTTTTGAACCTGATCTGATTGACCTATCCTGGATATATCAAACAATGATTGTCTTCCGGATATAAGAAATGAAGCTTTTTCTTTTACGATGGGACCTTCAATCATTGCTCTTGCAGAAACAAATCCTATACCACCAGAATACGAATAACGGTTATAATTACCTTCTTTTTGATATATCCTGAATACTGAGGATGTTCTTCCACCAAAAGACGGCGGGACATAACCTTTGTAAATATCTACCTGATTTAAAGCTTCAGGATTAAAAACAGATATTAATCCATAAAAATGATTGGGATTATAAATAATTGCTTCATCCAGTAAATAAAGATTTTGGTCAATATTACTTCCTCTAACATTTATACCTGAAGCATCCTCCCCAAGTGTGCTAATTCCAGGAAGAAGAATTGCTTCCTGGAGAACATCTACTTCACCCATAAAATATGGTATTGTACCCTTTTCTGAATAAGTTAGTTTATGTGATCCCGGTAACTTCTCATTTAGCTTTTCTTTATATTCACTTGTGTTGACTACTACATTATCAAGCTGTTTAATTTCAGTTGTTAATTCAATGATTAGGTTTTGATTTTTTATCGCCAGAAGGTTTAGCGTTTGTTGTTTATACCCTACATGTTTGATCTGTAATTTGTATTCTCCTGGTTTTACATTTAAAGAGAAAAAACCATACCCGTTAGTAAATGCAAAAATGTTTTTATCTGCGAGTATTGAAGCTCCAATTAATACTTCACCATTGTCTTTACTTTTGATATAACCTGAAATAGTAATCAATGGAAGCGAATTGAATCTTACCAGAAATGAAGATTCATATTTTGTTATTTCAATTCCGAAATTTTTGAGATATTCAAACAATTCATACTGCGTGTAAACTTTGTCAGAAAAAATTATCTCAGTCTCAGGAAGTTTAGATGTACTGTAAACAAGTGGGTATTTTTCTGCTTTTAATCGCTCAATAATCTCAAGAGGTTTGTAAACTCGACTGGTATCGAATTTAAAATCAGTTGTGATATTCTGACCCTGTAGGTGAAATGAAAATAGGGAAAAATGAAATATGAGTAATAAGCAACGTATAATCATACACAGTACGCTATACGTGTAAATTTAGAATATAGTTAACAGCCTTTACCCTTAATACTATAATTATTGCTGTTTTTAGAAAAACTAAGGTCAAGCACAGCGCAAATTGAAGTTAGAATTTCTTCAGAAGTCTTATTCTTAAAAGTTCCTGAGATTTTGCAATTAAGAATTTTACTATTTTCTGAGCTAATATCTATATCGTAGTACTTTTCTAAATCAGTGAAAATTTCTTTAAGGGGCGTATTTTCATAAGCAAGTTCATAACTCATCCAAAAGAGATGATTGTTGTTGTTATCTGTTCCTCTGTATATTTTGTTCTCACTAACATCCAGATACGCATATTCTTTATCCTTAAGTAAAACTTCCTGCGACTTATAGCTAAACATAACGCTTCCTGAATTGACAAAAACTTCAGTTATATTGTCTTTTTGATTTATGTTGAAAGTAGTACCAAGAACTTTAACCATCGAGCCATTTAATTCAATTTCAAATGGATTTTCAGATTTTAAAACTTCAAAATATGCCTGCCCAGATAGTTCAAGTTTTCTCTGACTTATAAATTTAGGATGATAACTAATTTGAGATCCCTTTTGCAAAAGAATAGTACTACCATCCGGGAGCTTAATTTTTTCAATATTTTCTTTTGCAGCTACATCAATATATTCGACAGGGCTATTAAAATAAAAATTTATAACGTAAGCCAGGCTTAATAATATGAGGATCGAAGCTGCATATTTTAAGATAGTAAATTTGCGTGTAGACTGTTTCTCTTCCTCGATTCCTAGTTTCTTCCAGGCATCCTCTAAATTTGGAGTTATAACATCAGTAGCATCGGTAATTTCATATAACGCATTTATATCTGAATCATCAGATTCAATACTTTGATAATGAATTTTTGCGTATTCCTGGTGGTCTGATATTTTCATTTTATTGAAGTCAAACAAGATATCTAAATCCCCTAATTTTTTTCTTAAAATATGTAACCTTTTTTTTCTTCATTTCTATCTATCTGATAATAAGGGTTTTAATAATTCTCTTAATTTTTTTAAAGCAATACTTATTTGATTTTCTACTGTTTTTACTGAAATTTCTAATTCTTCACTTATTTCGTCATAAGTTAATCCACCATATCTGCTCATGAGGAATATCTCTTTGCATTTTGGTGGAAGTTGCTGAATTGCATCATTTACTATACTTCCTAAATTAGGTTCATCCTCTTTACCAATTTGCATTTCATAGGACTGTTCTTTTACAGATTCAATATCACTTGATTGTGCTGATTTTGGTAAATCATTTTTTAAGTAATTGATGCATCTGTTTTTTATTCCAGCATACATATATGATTGAAGAGAGGTTTTTAATTCTATCTTTTCTTTTTTCTCCCATATGTAGAGATACATTTCTTGTACAATTTCTTCAGCAGCGGCTTCACTTCTTGTTATTTTATAGGCGTAGTTTACCATTGGAGTGTATTGATTATTAAAGAAATTTTTAAAAACACTGCGATCTCCTTTTTTTATACTTTGGAAAGCTATATCATGTTCATTTTCATCATTTTTCATTATGCACTATCCATCACATTTAGAAAAACAATTAATGAGGGATTGGAAAATCCATAAAAAAAGTTTGCAGCAGAAATTGATACTACCATATTTAAATGAGGAATAATATATAAATGTGTACCCGCTTCATTGCTAAAATAATAAATATCATTTTGTTCAAACTCTGATACAAATGACAATTCATCTGAAAAATTCCACCAGTTCATTGCATAGTTTGCGAGGTTGGAAAAGTTATTTTCAGAAGATGTGGTTGTTCTGATCCAGTTTGCTGACAGTACCTCTTGACCTTCCCAAAACCCATCATTCAGATACAAATAACCAATTTTTGCCATATCAATAGTAGATAAAAACAGGCCATTTGAAAGATTTGTCTGTGCACCTGCACCATTTTCCCAGGTCCAGTTAGTTATTTTCAGGGGTTCAAATAGTTTTTCACCTATATAATCTTCTGCACTTTTTTGTGTGAGATTTTCTATGATTTTTGAAATTACCATCGCACTACCTGAATTGTAAGTAACACGAAGGCCAGGTGGTGCATCCAGAGGTTGATCCAATAAAAATTCAACCCAGTCCTCACTTTTTGTCATTCTGGTGAGGTAGTTTTCAGGACTTTGGTAACTTATATTGATCTCATCCCATAATAACCCAGTAGTATGATTTAGTAAATGCTTTAAAGTAATATTCCTTTTATCAGGAGTTGAATTGAATATTTCGACATATTCAGGAAGAAGATTTACGATTGGAGTATTTACGTTCTGAATAAATCCATCCTTAATCAATAATCCGATTCCAATACTTGCAAATAATGTTGTGCTGCGAAGCTGTGGGACTAAGGTTGGTCTCCGATTGGATTCATAAAAGTTTTCGAAGACGATTTTCGAGTCTTTTATGATTAGCATGGATTCCATAAATTCAAAGTCCCCCTGTTTGATTAAATTATCGATCAATAACAGAGTGCTTTCCTGCATACCCACATTTCCAGGCTGGTCATATTCCCAAATGTTTTGATCTTCTGGTAACTCTTCATCTAAAAGGTAACAGCTATTTATAATTAGCGATAACAAAATGATTACAACTCTATTCATTTTGATTTTTGTTTCTGGTAATAACCAATTTTCAATCCTATTTGAATAAATAACCCACTAAAATCAGAGTTTTCAAGTTGTGACAACTCTAATCCCTGCATATACTGATATCCAACACCTGTAATAACCCTGGTAAACTTTGCGGGAGTAATTTCCAATCGAATCTCAGGTTTAATGATCCAAAATTTATCACTAAACAGGTTTTCAAAATTAGATGACCTCTCCCAAAGCATATCTCCATTTCCAACCGTTAAAAGGCTTGATAGTTCGATCCACCGATTGTTTATAAATCTTAAACCAACAGCTCCAGATCCATATAAATAATTGATTCGAAACTCATTTGGGAAGATAAGTCTATGGCTATAATTACCCTGGTAGGAATAAAGCCCAACTTCAAGTATTAAAAACTTGTATTGCATTCCCCCCAGTAAGGATATTACATTTTCTACTCCTTCTGGGTTTGGAGATGCGCTGGATGTTATACCAAGATACGCCCCCCAGTTATAATTCGTAAATAAAAAAGCTTCTTTAAAATTGAATCCTATAGAGTCTTTCTTAATAACTACTGAGTCAGAAGCTACAGGAATTGAATCCTGCAGGTTATTTTTTTCCTGTGAAAAAGTAGAAAATGAAATTACAAAGAATAGAAAAGAAATGATTATTCTTTCCGATGATTTTAAACCCATATATTGAAGACAATTCTCGATTGCAAAATACTCACTCTGTTTATAACTAATTCAAAAATATTTTGATTAAATGCAACTATTTAATTTTAAGTATGTCATTCAGTTGAAGTTTAAATATTGGAAAACAATTCTATAAATATTCACAAGGAACTCATTGAGGGTTGCAAAAAAGGAGACCGAAAAGCTCAGTATGAGATTTTCAAGCTCTATAAAAATGCAATGTTCAATACAGCATACAGAATGACAGGAGATTCTGATGATGCAGAAGATATTCTTCAGGAATCATTTATAACGTGTTTTTCCAAAATTGAACAATATAGAGGTGAAGCTTCATTTGGATCATGGTTAAAAAGAATTGTCATAAATAATTCGCTCAATTTCCTTAAGAAGGATAGGGGGGTTGAAGAATTAAAAGAAAGTCAATATGATGATTATTACTATGAATGGGAAGAGGTTTCGGAACATAATCTGGAAATTGAACAAGTTAGAAAAGCAATTTTGGAATTACCGGTTGGGTTTAGAACGGTTATAACACTCTATTTATTTGAAGGATATGATCATGCTGAAATAGGTCAGATTCTTGAGATATCAGAGTCAACAAGTAAGTCTCAATACAATCGGGCAAAGAAAAAAATAAGAGAAATTTTAAATACTGAATATCGATATGGGTGATCAATTTGAAAAATACATTAATAGTAGAAGGGATCAATTTGAAATTGACGGACCTGGAGATGAATTGTGGTCAAAAATTGAATCAGGCCTTCCTAAAAATTCGAAACCCACACTAAATATTTGGTGGAAAATAGCTGCTGTACTATTTCTTTTCTCAACTATCGTTTTGATTGTTGATAGAAATACTCAAAGGAGCGAAGATCAACCAGATCAGCTACTTGTAGAATTCAGACAGGCAGAAGCTTTTTATTCTCAACTCATAACTCAGAAAAAAAATGAATTGAAAAATAATTTGAATGAAGAATTGAGTAAAGAATTATTAAAAGACCTTGAAAACCTTGATCAATCTTATTCAGGCTTAAAAGAAACATATAAAGAGGAGGTGAATGATGAAAAATTACTCAATGCTATGATTCAAAACCTTCAGCTACAGTTGGATATCCTGAACCAACAAATGAAAATTATAGAACATTCAAAAACAGAAGAAAATGAAAAGGACAATAACTACAATATTTAGAATCATAGGGCTATTTGCATTCTTATTGTTAGCGAACTATGGAATTAGTAAAAACGATGGTGAAAACTCAAAGGTAATTTCTAAAAATTACAAGGTTGATAAATCAACTCGACTTCAGGTCACAAATAGTTTTGGTAAAGTACATGTCAATAATTGGGAGAAATCAGAATTTGACATTAAAGTTGAGGTAATAGCTGAAGCGTCCAGTGATCAAAAAATTCAGGAAATTCTTGACAGGATAGATATCGAGATTGAAGAGACTTCCGGGAATATTTCTTTTAAAACTGAGCTTAACAAGCTCAAAACCAGAAATAATGAACGTTTTGAAGTCAATTATACTATCTACATGCCTAAAGAAAACCCTGTATTTTTAAAAAATAGTTTTGGAGACCTTTACACAGACAGCAGATTTGGTAAAGCAGAAATTGAAGTCGCATATGGGGCATTAAAAGCAAGGGATTTTAATAATACCGATACTTACATTAAGGTTTCATTTGGTTCTGTTGATGCCGGAAATGTAAAAGGAGGTGAAGTTGAAATCAAATACTCAAATGGTGAATTTGGTGAAATGGGAATAGTTGAACTAAATAGTGGATTTTCGGATATTGAGATTGAAACTGTAAATAAAATAGAAGTTGAAAGTAAATATGGTTCCCTTGAGTTAGGTAAAGTAAATGAAATAGATATTGATATTGAATTTTCAAAATTTGAAATAGGGGAACTCAATGGATATCTAGATATGGATGCAAGCTATGTCTCAGGTTTTGAGATTGATAGAGTTACGAAGGATTTTCAATTTATATATATAGAGTCAAAATTTGGTTCCTCAGAAATCAAGTTTGATTCTGATGCTAGTGCTGATTTTGAAGGGGAATTTGAATTCTGTGATTTAAGAGTATCTGGGATTGAAATAGATTATTCAGTTAAAATCCGTGAAGACAATGAAAGTGAATATAAGGCAAAAATTGGAACTGGTAATACAGACAATAAAAGAGTAAGGATCTTTTCCAGTTATGGAGATGTAAGATTAAGCGAATATTGAGGTATTGAATAAAAGATTTAAAAAGAGGCTGTCTCAAAAGGGCAGTCTTTTTTTTTACGAAAAAAGGCTGAGAGAAATTAATCTTTCGGCCTTTTTTTGTGACTAATTGTTTAAATTAGTCGTG
>CAYTFO010000137.1:0-6694 GCA_964437135.1 uncultured Roseivirgaceae bacterium
TTTCTAAGGGAACATATTTAGGTAATAAGAGAATATTAAATATTGGTGTAGGTTCTATGTATCAATCTAAAATTATGTCCTCTTTAAGTGATGAAAATGATACAGTTTTTCATGACCTTAAAAGTTTCGCAACTGACATATTTGTAGAAGTTCCACTGAATTCAAAATCCAAAGAAGCCGTATCAGGTTATTTTGGTTATTTTAATACTGATCTGGGAACTAATTATTTAAGAAATGTGGGTGCAAATAACCCGGCAAATGGAGTAAATGAAGTACAGTCCAGTGCAAACGGAATCGGAAATGCATTCCCAATGATTGGTACCGGAACTACTCTGTTTGCACAGTTTGCTTATCTCACTTCAAAAAATGTACTTGATAATTTTGGAGTGAGAATACAACCCTACTATAGTGTTCAGTATTCTAACTATGAAAAATATAGTGAAGCAGCAATAATTCAGGATTTAGGCTTAAATATTTATTTCTCTGATGGTTATCAAAAAGTAAGTTTGAATGTACAAAGAAGGCCGATTTTTGAGTTGAAGAATGAAGGATATTTTAGTGATGAATGTAGGATGATGGCTGTATTTCAATACCAGGTGACCATAAAATAAAATAGACTAACAAAAGTTAGTCCGCTTCAATGCGATTTGTACTTTGGGTTTGGTACTTACCGCTTACACTTGATAAGATTTCTCTTACTTTCTAATCATCAATACGGTTTTTGAATTTTTTAGTTTCAAATGATTTAACTAGAATTTCGAGTAATTTTTCACAGACTCAGGAGTTTTTATTCCTTCTTTAAGGACAGAATCTGCAATTGGATTATCTGATTTTAACTTTAAGGGTAATACTCCAGCCCAAATATCCAGTTTATAATCTTCAGAATCATCTGCAGGATCACCCTCTCTAATTTTCACTGAAGCTTCCATTATATCGATAGCAAGAACCAGCGTACTTTTTATTTCTTTATCATTGGGTTTCCTGCTTTCATCCCATCTGCCTGGAATGATATTATGAGTGATAGCCTCCAAAGCAATCTGTTTTTCATTTTCATCATTTATTATCCTGGGTTTACCAAAAACTACTACAGAGCGATAATTCATGGAGTGATGAAAAACGGATCTGGCTAGCACCAGACCATCAAGATGGGTGACAGTCATACTCACGGTATCCAATTCGGAAAGAGAGTTTAGCATTCTGTTACTTATTGCTCCATGAAGATAAATAGTCTCTTCAATCCTTCCGTAAGCTGTGGGAATTGTAATTGGGACATCCTGGTGTACGTAAGCAAGATGTCCCAAAAAATGAGAGTCAAGAAGCTTAAAAACAGATTTCTTATCATACTTTCCTCTTCCCGGACTTCTTTTTACTTTATTAAGTTCCGACCTGGGATACTCCATTAGTTTTTTAGATAGCTTTTAAAGCAGACTCATAGTTTGGTTCCTCTGCTATTTCACCTACTAATTCTGTATAAACCACATTTCCGGACTCATCAACCACAACTACTGACCTTGCAAATAGTCCTTTGAACCCACCTTCTTCGATAAGTACTCCATAATCTTTTGCAAATTGATCATTGTCCCTAAATGTAGACAGTGTGATTGCATTTTCAATTCCTTCAGCGCCGCAAAATCTTGCATGAGCAAAAGGAAGATCTTTTGATATACACAATACAACTGTATCATCCATACTCGCAACTTTTTCATTGAATTTGCGAACGGACATCGCACAAATGCCAGTATCAATACTTGGAAAAATATTAAGAATTACTTTCTTACCTTTAAAATCGCTCAGTGATACTTCTGATAAATCCGATTTAACTAATGTAAACTGAGGAGCATGATTTCCTTTTGATGGTAATTCTCCTGATGTTTTTGCGGGTGTACCTTTAAGTGTTACTGTTGCCATATTTATTATTTTTTCTGTTTCAGTGAAGTTATTCTTGATTGAGCAAATAAATATCCTGTTTCAGAAGTTTTTTTGAAAGAAAAGCAACCTTTAGGGTAACTTTATCATCTTTATATCAGTAGAATCCAAAGAAACCTTCAAAACTCAACAGTATGCTTAAGTCACTTTTCGCCAAAAAGAAAAAAGATTCGTTTAAAGCAAAGTGCGATCTTACCAACGTCCCGTTGGAAAAAGAATTTACCTATCTGGTCTCAACTGCCCAGATTTTGACTTCCAAAAAGTTTTGGGATAATAAAATGACCGAACCGGATACATTATCCTATACTGTAAATCATTTTAAAAACGGAGACCAGACTGCAACTCATATCAGGAAAATGATCTATGATAAATATGCTTCAGAAGATAAACTCTGGGTTATCTCTGACTCTCAGATAAATTTGTTTGATGTGGATCAGGATGAAGCTAAGAGTCTTGCTGATATGTGGTGGGAGAGCAAGGGAACTTATATACCAGAAACTTTAGATTCTTCTTTAAGTAAGCTTGATGAAGATAAGATTGAAGAATATAAAGCCTATGCTATTATGTATGCTGGTAAACAGCAGGTTGCAGCGCAATTATGATATTCTGACTTAAGTGTAGCAAAAAAACCGGGTGACCCCGGTTTTTTTATTTTCAAATTTTTCTTCGAGGTTTGATTTTTAAACCTCAAAGTTTATTTCTGATTTAATCTTTCATTGATTCTATTTTCTTCAACAACTCATCTGCTTCTGCTGCCACCTTATCACTTTCCGTCCTGTTTGTATGTGATAATTTGTATGATTTTTCTATCAACTTTTTATACTGATCCTGAAGTTTTTCTTTTTCTGATTTCTTTTTAAATAATCCTAACATGTCCTTTTATTTAGTTTAACAGTATGTTAGTGTTATTGTTTCTCAATCTCAAATACTACATATACCTGATCCGTCAATGTTAGATCACCAGCCTGAATATTACTCATTACATTTTCATCTGCATAGCGAGCGGAAGCCATTTCGTATGCCACTGCTTTATATGGCCTTGGCGATATACCTGCACTTCCATAATTGACCATTTTGATGCCAGTAATTAAATAATTAGCCTCTTTCGCAATAATATCTGCTTTTTTTCGAGCATTTTTCATAGCCTGAGCTAGTAACTGGTCTTTCAATTGAGCTTTTGTATCATTGTCAATATCAAATCGTAATGATATTTCTGGAGAAGAAGAGCTTTTGGTTACTGTGTTGATAACTTTTAATAATTTCTTAGAATCATTTTTAAATCTTATTTCAAGGGTTTGGACGGCAACATACCCATCATCTTTTTGAGCCCCTCTTTCATAAATAGTATTTTTCCTAACATTGTATTGAGTAGTAATGATATCTTCATCCTCAAAATCTAATTTATTTAATTCCTTTTGAAGAGTATTTGAACGATCATTGAGATCTTCAATTGCAAGTGCATAGGTTGGCTTTTTTGATTGAAGTTCCAAACTAATGATCGTTTCAGTTGGAGAAGTTGAAACTGTGGCCACTCCCTGGACTTCTATAATCGATCCATTTTGGGCATTAACCGTGTATCCAAGATTTAATATCAATAATAAAACAATTATCTTTTTCATAATTATATCTTTTTGATTGTACTAATCAAATTCGTTGCCAGAAAAGATAGTTGTTATCTTCTTTATAAAAAAAGTTATCTGATTCTGTAAAAATAATTTTCAGGACCCGTAAGATATAGGTTTTCATATTTTTCAATCAATCCAGAATTTTCTTTTAAATAATCCAATCCATCTTTAGAGTTTGACAATTCCCACTGAATCTCAACAGCTTTTTCATCTGTATAATTATTCATGCCTCTTCTTTCATCAACAAGGCCAATAAAACTATCCTGGGTAATAGAATATATCTTTGTCCAGCCTTGGTCTGCTACTAATTTACAACCCACCTGGTCTTCATAGAAATACTGCATTTTCAATAAATCTTTGTGATAAGTCCACGTAATAGAACCATAAAAATTTAAAGGTTTATTCTTAGTCTCAATTCTGGTTGCTTGATTTAAAATGGGAATAAACTTTTCATTTTCACGGTGCATATTAAATTTTTCAAACTCAAGTAAATAGCCTTCCGGATCAACTGCCACTAACCCATCATGAGCTGATTTTTCTCGGATTTTAAGTGAATATTTAACTTCTACATTATTGGCGATTAAGTGATCATTCCATTCGGTCAGTTGATCTGTTAATAATGCTAAAGCAACAGATTTAGGTTGATCATCCGGATGTAATTCATTTAATTTGTTTAATGACAAATAGGAAGTCTTGCTTATTTGAAACAGAAATCGGTTTTGCGATTTTTCAACCAGTTTTAGTCCAAGGACTTTGTCATAAAACTCATAAGCAATTTCTAAATTTTTGTAATAAAAATGAGTTGTCTGACTCTCAATGGTGAAGTGCTGAATGGGTCTGTATGAGCTATTTTTTGCGAGCAGTCTGTTTATTCCAATATTTGAATAACCTAGTAATCTGCCTAATGCGCGAGACCAGTCAAGTTTTTCTGCTTCTGTAAGAGATTCGAATTTCTTAAGTTTCTCTTTTATTAATTGATATTGTTTGTATGTATTTCCCTTGAAAATGAGTAGAACAATTTTATTGCTAGCAATTTCATTGTCAAATAGATAACTACTGGGTAAGTTTTTCTCA
The DNA here is from genome assembly GCA_964437135.1 of uncultured Roseivirgaceae bacterium. GTDB lineage: Bacteria > Bacteroidota > Bacteroidia > Cytophagales > Cyclobacteriaceae > CAYTFO01. The sequence continues at coordinate 4,626 of CAYTFO010000137.1, forward strand.
AGCTCAATTTCTACCTTATATTTATCAGCAATATTTCTAAGCTCGTTTTCAGTTTTTAAAAACTCCGACTCTTCCATTGGTTGACTAAATGCTAATGGTTTAACGTCGGATGCAACCATTTCACAAAAAGTTTCAAATGAGCCCAATATGCTTTGATTAGATTGAGAACAAGAAAAAAGCATGAGGAGGCCCAATAACTGTATAAGATATTTCCTCATGCTTTAAAGCTACAAATCTTACAATATTTTATCTATTCATCTTTGAGGTAATTTACCGGATTAACATTCGCAGCTCGGATACTTTGATACCCAATGGACAGTAGTGTAAGTAAAGCTGCTGCTAAAATTGGCATTATGATAAGAAAAACATTAATGCTGGTTTGATAAACGAAATTATCAAGCCAATTGCTCATCAGGTAGAATACTATTGGCATAATAACAGCAAATGCGATTACCATCAAAATTGCAAATCTTTGTGTAATCATGAGAATGATGTTTTGGGTTGAAGCACCCAGAACTTTCCTTACACCTATTTCTTTGATACGTGTTTCAATTACAAAACCCACCATACCTACAAGCCCTAAACATCCAATTAAAACCGCAAGTACTGTAAAAGTCTTAATCATTGTGCTAAGTCTTTCTTCTGCCTGATATTGTTCATTGAAAATATCGTCAAGGAATCTATAGTTTAAAGTGTTTTCTGAATCAAATGCGGGCCAGGTCTTTTCAATGTGAGCCAGGCCACTTTCAATTTCACCTGCTTTAAGTTTAACCATTATCCTTCTGTAGCCCCAACTAGCTTTCAACATTACCATAGGTTTAATTTCTGAGTGCATAGATTCAAAATGAAAATCTTCTACTACTCCCTGAATCCTGCCTACTCGATAAGTTTGGCCATCAAATTGTCCATAAACAAGCCTTTTCCCAACAGCGGCTTTAGGATCATTATAACCAAATGCTTCTGCTGCGTTTCGGTTAATAATGTAATATCCAATTGAGTCGGCCCCCATGTCCTGTGCCCGGGTAAAGTTTTCACCGGCAATTAATGGAATTTCAAATGTGTTTATAAAATCCTCATCGATCAGGATGAAAGGAAGTCTAAATAAAACCGGACTTACAGTGTCGCCTTTATACATTCCAGCACCCCAGCTATCCGCTAACCTTCCGGTAGGTATTCTGGATGCATATGAAGCTTTTTCTACCGCAGGGTGATTTAGAATTTCCTGTTTGAAAGTATTTAGTTTACTGATACTTCTCGAAAGAGATAATTCTACCAACTGATCTTTTTGATAGCCGGGATTCGTGTTTCTGATAAATCTCAATTGTGCATCGATTGTAAGTATAGCAAAGATCAAACCTATTGTGACAGCATATTGAAAAGTGACCAGGAAAGATCTGAAATTCCATTTTTTTGCATTTACAACTTGTTCGCCCTTGAGTGCAGTTACCAGATTGGTTTTAGCAAGAAATTCTGCTGGGTAACTTCCTGTGGCTATTGAAACCAGGATCAACAAAACTACAAGACTAAATAGCAACTGATAATCGGAAAAAAGATTAAGTGATAGCTGTACATCCATGAAATCATTTAAATAGGGTAGAGCCCAAAATACAAGTCCAATAGCAAATGGAAATGAAAGAATAGTAATCAGGAATGATTCGGTCAAAAACTGACGAATCAGAGAACCCTTCATAGCTCCCACAACTTTTCGAACCCCTATTTCTTTCATTCTTCTACTAAAGTGTGAAGTGGACAGGTTCATGTAATTGATAATCGCTACCAGTAACAAAAGAATACCGATAATACTAAAAATCAGGACCTGTTGAAATGAGCCGTTACTTTCTATTTCTCCTTCCAGATTAGAGTTTAGGTGAATATCTAAGAGCGGTTGAAATTCAAAGTCGTAATAGTCCCTGGCATATACACCAGGACTAAATTCACCCATGTATTTATCCCAAAATTCTTCATTTGCCTGTTTCTGCAAAGTTGCAATTTCAGTTCCATTCGATACTTTAATGTAGGTTAGCCAGTTGTAATTACCTCCCACATTATTCAAGGCTTCTTCCCCTAAT
>CAYTFO010000137.1:6704-10085 GCA_964437135.1 uncultured Roseivirgaceae bacterium
TAGCATACTCAAAAAACGAAGCGGGGCTAAGTATTCAAAATGAAAATGTTGTGTTACAGGCATATCTTCCATAACTCCTGTAACCTTGAATTGCCCCTGTTGTCCGTCTCTCGCTATAGTTACTGATTCACCTAGTATTTCTTTCTCCTTCCAGTCAGTCCCAAAGATTTTTATAGCGGAGGATTCTGTTAAAACTATTGAGGTAACTTCGTCAAAAGCATTTTCAGGATTTCCGTAGATGAACTTAAAATCAAAAATCTTAAAGACATCATCATCTACAAAAACTACTTGTTCACTGGGCAACTTTAAATCTTTGTATTGAACATCCGGGAAAGCCCATGGAAAGAATCTTGCAGAGGCTTCAATATTGGCATAATCCTCCTTTAGTCTTTCAGCATGGCCAGCTGAAGCAAAAGCCCAGTGTCTGCTCATTGAACCGTCAACCTGGTAGTTTTTTACTGTTACCCGATAAATGTCTTCTGCATTAGTGAAATGTCGATCATAACTTACTTCATGTTTCACAAACAAAAAGATCAGTATGAAAGCAGCAAGACCCGTACTGAGTCCTATCATATTGATGATAGTACCGGATTTATATTTTTTTAGGTTTCTCCAGCCTATTTTAAGATAATTTGAAAACATCATAATTTCATTTTCTATTGAGTTTTGAACTTTTATTTTTCTAATCATGGAAGGTCTAAATAGCTTTAAGACCTGCTTGTTATACCAAAGTCTCGCATTTCTATTTGAGTTTTGGAGCTGAAAAAATTCCTCTTCAAGGTCACCCTGTATATCTTCAAAGTATTCAGGATTAAGAAACCATTTGAGAAATCGGCTCGACCAACCGGGAGGATATGTTTGTTTTTTATTCATACAGAAAAATCAAATGCAACATTCGGAATTGCTTCCCAAAGCTTCATTCGAGTATCTTTTGCATGTTCCAGTGCTTTTCTTCCGTATTGAGTCACTTTAAAATACCTTTTTCTCTTGCCTCCCCTGATGGCAGTGGCTTCACCAAAATAAGAGGATAAATATCCCTTTTTTTCCATTCTTCTGAGTGCAGTCTGTAAAGCGCTTACGCTTACTTTTCTTTTCAGTCTTTTTTCTATTTCCTGTCTTATGGACACTCCATATGCATCTTCATAGATAATTGCTGTGGTTAAAAGGACTATTTCTTCAAATTCACCTAATTGATATTCCTTCATTACATCTATATTTTTTCTAAATGTAAATTTAATATTAAATACCTAAACGTAAATATTATAATTGGGTTATGTTTTGCTTGATTTTATATTCCTTAAAAAATGGGTGTAGAATTAATGCCTGATGAAAAAATAAAGAGTTTAATAATTATTATTCAATTGAGCTTTCAGGTTGGCTCTTATTTCATCAGTTAAAATATATTAAATTGAGGTAAATGAATGGAGATTATTATCATAGTAAAGAGTCTGTCGATGAGTACATTTAAATGGCTGAAGGCTTTAAAGGCAATGAGCTGATCCTTAAATTAAAAAAACATCTGAAGAAAGGATCAACAAAACTTGAATTGGGAAGTGGCCCAGGATCTGACTGGGAAATTTTAGCTGCTGATTTTAAGGTAACAGGATCTGATAATTCAATTGAGTTTATATCAAGGCTTAAAGTAAAATACCCGAAAGGAGAGTTTATTGAGATGGATGCAGCTAAGCTTGATACAGACAAAAGCTTTGATGCGATTTATTCTAATAAAGTGTTGCATCACCTGAGTGATGACGATCTGTTAAATTCTATTTCAAAACAATCAGAAGTGCTAAAGCCTGGAGGTTATGTTGGTCACTCTTTTTGGAAGGGTGAGGGATCAGAATACTTCAATGGACTTTTTGTGAACTATCATACTGGAATAGAGATAGAGCAGATGTTTGGTGAATTTTTCTCCACTATTCTCGTTAAAGAATATGAAGAATTTGAATCAGGTGATTCGGTTTTTTACATCGGTCAGCGAAAGTTATAAATTGTTATTTATTATGAAGAAGTAATTTTTCACATTGCCAATTCAGCATCGACTTTTTCATCATAGGCTTTTTCAACCATTTCCCAGTCAACATGTAAATGTGCCATTTTTTGAACTGAATTCATGGTATCATTTTCCCATATCCGCAGATTCATTATTTCAAATCCTTCGTAAGTATATTCATCGATCGCATTTAAAAGTATTTCTGCGTGGTCTTCATCCAGTTTCTTTATGACCTTCACGAAGGCTTCAGTCTGTTTATTGATCATTTCACCAACCTGTAGATAATCTTCACCCCATTTTTCTATTGCATGTTTTTTAAAGACGTGTTCATATGCATCAGAATAATTATCTCTAATCATCCGGGCGTAACCATTCATACTTTGTGAAAATGATTGAAAGAAAAAAAACATAAATACCAATGTCAATATCTTTTTCATAACGTAGATATATTGTATGCCAGATTAGTTAGAACAATAATGCGGCCATTTACTATATAAAATATTGACTCTGATCATACTAATGGCTGACAGTTGTTGTGCTCCTCTGAATGTCAATGGAACTTTATGGGTCGTTAGCAGCATTAATAGATTATTTCCTGTAACATCTGTTACTCAGAAGGGATGTTAAGATTTATATTTTTGCATAAAAAAAGAAAATAATGCCTACAGTAAAATTAACAGCTGAATTATTCAAACAAGATATATTTGATTATACTCAAGAGAAGGAATGGAAATACAAGGGCGAAAAGCCTGCAATTATCGATTTCTATGCTGATTGGTGCGGACCCTGTAAAATGGTAGCTCCTATTTTTGAGGAGATTTCAAATGAAAGAGATGATATCATAATTTACAAAGTGGATACAGAAGTGGAGCAGGAACTATCTGCTGTTTTTCAGATCAGAAGTATTCCAAGTATACTTTTCATACCTATGGAAAAGCAACCCATAATGCAGGCAGGTGCACTTCCTAAAAATGTATTAGAAGAGATTATCGAAAAAGAACTGGTTGTTTCTGCGGAATAATTCGCTTTGCATTTTAATCTTTATGGAATAAAGCCGGATGAAATATTTGGCTTTATTTTTTACTTTTTTATAACTGGTATCCAAATTTCTTCTTCTGAATTAGGATCATTGTTTTTGTAATTCTTTCCTAAGACTTCGAAATGAGGTCTATCATCAAGGTTAAAACCCGAATTTGGAAGCCACTCACTGAAAATGTATTGAAAAATAGCAGGATCGTTGCTCATTCCTTTATATTCAAATACTGCATAACTTCCGCCTGGTATCTCAAGACTTTCGAAGCTTTCAGGAATTTGATTGATATTAGCTACTTCTGCGGCAGCCCATTTTGTAAATTCAGTGGCCGGGTTAAAACTCCTAAAATATATGA
>CAYTFO010000138.1:0-9970 GCA_964437135.1 uncultured Roseivirgaceae bacterium
AGTCCGTTTAGCAGAAAACCTTCCTATAATTTTTCATTGTTTTTTACTTTAAAAGCGAAGGAATAATTATCTGGAGTGAGAGAATGAAGGTGGTTATATTTTTTGTCAACTAAGCAAGTAGTGAGAATAGATCCACTTTCCAGCACGCAAGATCCAGCACCCTGCTAACCGGTAACTTTTGCAAACTGTCAATTGCCTATTGCCTGTTTTATCTCCAATTCAAAACTAGAAATCACATTACTTACTCATACCGCAAAGATTCTACCGGATTACTCCTCGCAGAACCCAGGATCTTGAAGAAGATTGCTACAAACGAAACAACTGCAACAATCACCAAAGGAGTTATTAAAATGATAAACCCAATATTGATATGGTATTCGTAATTTTCCAGCCAGTTTTGCATTAGGAAATAAGCCATCGGCGTGGATATGACATACGCAAGTGCAATGGTGAACAGATAGTTTTTTGAAAGAAGGGTAAGCAAACTCCTCGTATCTGCACCCAATACTTTTCGAATGCCAATTTCTTTAGTGCGTTGCTTCATTGTAAAAGAGGTCAGCCCAAACAAGCCCAATGAGGCAATGATGATGGCAATGATGGAAAAAGTAGTAAAAATCTTTCCAAACTGTTCGTCATCCTGATACTGCCGGTTGTAAAACTGATCCAGGTAAAAGAAATCAAACGGAACATCGACAAATATTTGTTTCCATTCCTGCTTCACTTCCTCTGTCACCGCTGCTATATCTGCAGATTCATCAAACTTTATGAAATAGTATTCTGGCCAGGATGAAAGTATATAAATGATGGGTTGATGACCTACGTGAAGGGAATTATGATGATGATTTTCCATGACTCCCCGTACTTCCAGTGGTGCATAAAAGCCGGATAACTTTGCTCCGATGGCATCTTCCGGGTTTTCAAACCCCAGTTTTTCGGCCAACTCCTCATTGATGACTACATCACCTCTTTCCCACGGACTGTCTCCTTTTTTTAATTTTCTTCCGGCCACCAATTCAATATTAAAAAAATCAGTGAACCCCAATCCCATGGAAATCAACCTTGTATCAACAAATTCATCTTCTGATTTACTATTTAAGTAGATATTGGCACCCCAGCTAATGTATTCTCCGGGAATTTCACCTGCATTTGCTATTGCAGTTATTTTCGAATTTCTTTCCAGCTCTGTTTTGAGTGTATTATATCTTTTGACATCCTCTCTCACCTCATCATTCACATTACCCGGAGGTGATTTCAACACCAGTATATTGTTTTTATCAAATCCTAAATCAGCAGTTTTCATATAATTCAGCTGCTGATATACAGTAATAGTTGCGGTGATCAACAAAAATGTAATCATAAATTGAAGTGCAACAAGGACAGACTTTAGATCAAGCTTACCGGGCCTGTGCACCTTCTTATTCGAAATAAGTAGGTTAAAGCTTTTGGTAGATTTCAACATGAAAACCGGATAACTTCCAATAACCAGCGATCCGATAACGACGATTAAAAACATCGATAAAGTAAGTCCAATGTTATTTGTCAATGAAAATGTAAGCCCGGTCAAAGAATAGGTCAGGGAAGAAGCCAGCTGAACGAAAGTAAGAGCAACAATAAATGCAACAAGATTAAGAACAAGTGCTTCCAAAGTGAATAAAAGCGTGATTTGTTTGAGACTGGATCCCATTGCTTTTCGTATTCCGATTTCCTTCAAACGTTCTATGGTTTTGACAAGCGAAAGATTCAGATAGTTGATCCAGGCGATTACCAGGATAATCAATGCTACCGCAGATAGTCCCACAATCAATTTATAGTTGACCGGATTGGTGAAATCTTTTGAACCTATGTCCAGGTAGTGCAGTTTCTTAATGTTGATTAGATCAAAGGAAGCAATCTCAATTCCATAGGGTTTCAGTACCGGTTGAATTTGCTCATCAATAATATTGGATATTGTGGATTCTACCGTTTTGAGGTTTTTTACATCATCCAGCAAAAAATAAGTATAATATTCTGAAGATCCCCAGCTGTTCATGGACTCAGTGTATTTGGATAGCGATGGGAATGAGATGAGAATTTCAAATTGAAGGTGCGAATTATCGGGTATGTCTTCCAGAATCGCGATTAATTCATATTCCTGCGTGTTGGAATTCCCAGTCAGAGTGAGTTTGTTCCCCACTGCATTAGCAGGGTTTTTGAAATATTTACGAGCTGTTTTTTCAGGCATGACCATTTTATTGGGCTCATTCATGCTCGTAAGCGACCCGTGCAAAAGCCCAAAGTCCAATACTTCAAATAAGGCTGAATCTGCACCATAGATTCCTTTTTGTTCCAGTGCGACTATTTCTTCCGATCCCTTGTAATTCAGGGTGTTGTTCTGATAATTGATGTCGTTGAGTCGTGCAACACTAAGTACGTGTGAGCTTTGAGTAGTTAGCAACGGACCAAGCGGTCCCATCGTTCGATTATTTTGACCCCAGTACTGACCATTTTTGAGGAAAGTAGTATGCTTTCTAAATATTCGATCTGACTTTTCATGGTAGTTGTCAAAGCTTAGATGGAATAATGCAAATTGTGCAATCACGAGACAGGCCGACATACCTACAGCTAAGCCCAGTAAATTTATCAGACTGAATGTAGTATTTTTTCGTATCTGCCTAAATATCGTATTAAAGTAATTTCTTAGCATTTTTTTATTGTTATTCGTATCTGATTGCATCCACAGGGTTGGAGGTGGCTGCTTTGTAAGACCTAAAACCTGCGGTAGTGATGATGATTAGCAGGAGAATAATGAATGATAAAATGAAATAAACAGGGGTAATATTTATTCTGTATTCAAATCCATTAAGCCATTCATTTGAAAGTAGATAACCTAAAGGTGCACTCAGGATGAAAGCAATAATCATTAAAATGAAAAACTCTTTGAAGAATAGTAAGAGTATATCCCGGGTTTCAGCCCCGAAAACCTTTCGGATACTGATGGTTTTCCTCTTTGATGCTGCCATAAATGAAACCAGTCCATATAGCCCAAAGACTCCAATTAATATCGACAGTACAGCGAATATCTGGAAGGTTGCATAAACCATATTTTCTACAATGTAATTATCCTCCATGTTTTGAGTGATGAGCTTAGCTTCAAAAAATCCATTGGGATTGTATTCTCTGAAAATCTTTTCAATAACATTCACTGAATTGGGTATATCACTGTTTTCATTCAGTTTGACAGCAAGGTTTTTTATCTGGGAAGGCTTGTAGATCATGATTACCGGACCCAATTTGCTTTGTAGGGACCAGTTATTGAAGTCTTCCACAACTCCGTTTATCTTTCCTTGCCAGTTTCCCAATGATTTGATGGTTTTTCCAACTCCCTCTTCCGGTGTTAAATTGACCCTCTTTAATAATTCCCGTGTTACCAGTACATTGATGGTTGTATCACTGGTGTAGGTTTCTGTTATGTTTCTGCCGGCCAACAAAGGGATTTCAAAAAGATCGATATAGTCATCATCTATGAACTTGATGTTGGTATTAAGTTGTTCGGTAACTTCTCTTCCCACTACTTCGTAGTTAGAATTCCAGTTATAAAGAGATTGGGGTGTACCAAATATCATGGAAACATCCTCAACATTACTTAATGAAGATACTTCGTTTTTGATATTTTCAAGATCCTTTTGGTTGGTCCATGGAATCTCTACTTCCAATATGTTTTCCGTTGCAAATCCAAGGTCTTTATTTTTTACCAATTGCATTTGAGCTGTAACGATTACTGTCGCAACAATCAGCATATTGGCTATGATGAACTGAAGTACAATTAGAGTCCTTCTTAAATTGAAGTTTCCGCTACCTGAAGAAATGTTAATCTGATTTTTTATTGCTTTTATTGGGTTATAGCCAGATAAAAGTCTTGCAGGATACCAACTTGCCAGCAAAGTGACAAAGATGATTAGGAGTATAGAAAACAGAAAGGTTGATGAATCATAGCCAATTTGAAACATGACAATATCCAGGTATTCGTTCATTCTGGTGATGAAAAACTGTCCTATAGTAAATGCTAAAATGGTTGAAATTATTACGATTAAAAGTGTTTCAGAAATAAAGTGGATGATGATTTTAGATTTACTGCTTCCTAAGGTCTTACGAATACCAATTTCTTTGGATCTTTTGGATGCCTGTGCAGTGGCAAGGTTTGTAAAATTCAGGATAGATGCCGTTAAAGTAACGATTGCCAGTAAAAGAAAACCAATAATAATTTCAGTAGGTGCTACATAGTTTACCCCATCACCATATTTTGTATCAGTATGCACCTCGGTAAGCGGCTGTAAATAGTAGGATTTTTTCTCTTGAGCTCTCTCATCCATGTAGCTATGAGCAATGGAAGTAATTTCACTCTCGAGATTTTTAAGATTTTGTTGGTTTCCGTTTACAACATATAAAGTACACTGCCAGTAGGCGTCCCAGCTGGACAAATAGTTTTCATTAGTTTTTAGAATAGTTTTAGAGGAGACCAGAATATTGAAAGGCAGATTCGTATTGGTTGGGATATTTTCAAGAACACCTACAATTTCAAAAACTGAATTGTCATTATAATTTATGAATTTCCCAATTGCATTTTCATCTCCAAAAAACTTTTTTGCTATTTTTTGACTCACAAAACATTTGAAAGGTTCGTCTAATGCTTCTGAGCCTGCTCCTGCTATAATTTTAAAATCAAGATTATTTAAAAATTCAGGATTTGCAAAAAGCACTCCCGGTTCCTCAAAAATGGATAATCTTTTATTATGATCTACAGTAAAAAGACCCTCAAAAGGTCCATAAGCAGTAATAACGGCGTCAAAATTACTGCTACCCTCCAGGACAGCCTGAGGCATCGCATTGGGAACTACTCCGGAATACCTCATTCCATAGTCACCTTCGTATCTTTCGACTACTCTGCAGATTTGATCACTCTTACTATGAAATTTATCAAAGGTGAGTTCGTGTTTCAGAATGGTGTACACAACCAAACAACAGGCTATGCCAACACCCAAACCTATGATATTAATACCTACATATAACTTATTATTCTTAAAGTTTCTGAGGGACGTGATGATGAAGTTGTAAAGCATTGTAATTAATTTGTAGTCACTGTGCCAATATAAGTGCCATTTATTTAAGTTGTTGATATACAGTAAATTATATATTTATTTTGAGTAAGAACTGTTTCAGGATGAAACAAATTATTGTTTTAATGTGAAACAATTTCCAAATTACACGTCTAATCATTGAATATTGAAAAAGAAAGGCCATATACTCATTATTGATGACGATACAGATGTATTGTTTACCGCTAAAACTATCCTAAAACGTGAATTTGATAATATCACGACGGAAAGCACTCCAAATCGAATTGAGACCTTGCTGAAAAAGGAAGATATTGATGTGGTTTTACTGGATATGAATTTTAAGGCAGGAATCACAAGTGGAAATGAAGGGTTGTTTTGGTTGAGAAAAATCCTGGAAATTGACCCGGATGTACAGGTAGTAATGAGTACAGCCTATGGCGATATCCAGCTGGCCGTGGAAACGATGAAATTGGGAGCAGTTGATTTTTTAGTTAAACCCTGGGAAAAGGAAAAACTACTTTCAACCATGAGGACTGTTTTCGAACTCAGTAAATCCAACAAGAAAGTTCAGAAACTTTCAGGCCAGCAATCTGTGCTCAATCAGGATATTGAAACCGGATATATGGATTTGGTTTTTGCATCCGAGAAGATGCAGGAATTGATGGAAGTATCCATAAGAGTTGCCGCTACGGATGCTTCAGTTTTGATTTTGGGTGAAAACGGAACCGGGAAAGAACTGATTGCAAGGGAAATACATCGAAATTCCTTGCGAAAAATGGAGCCAATGATAAAAGTTGATCTGGGTGCAATATCGAGGACCTTATTTGAATCTGAACTTTTTGGTCATGTAAAAGGAGCATTTACAGATGCTAAAGAAGATAAAACAGGTCGGTTTGAGGCTGCAGATGGTGGAACTTTATTTATGGATGAGATTGGAAATCTGGACCTGGACATGCAGGTTAAATTGCTTTCCGTTCTGCAAAACCGGGTGATCAATAAAGTAGGAAGTAGTAAAGAGAAAAAAATCGATGTTCGTATTATCTCTGCTACTAATCAGAATATTTCGGAAATGGTAGATAAGGGAGAGTTCAGACAGGATTTACTATATAGGATCAATACAGTGGAGTTGGAAATACCACCTTTACGAGATCGCATTGATGACATACCGGTTCTTACGAGGCATTTTTTAAAGAAGTATAGTGAGAAATATCAGCGACCGGGTCTTAAAATTGATAGTTCTGTAATGAAGCAGCTTTCACAGTATGATTGGCCGGGTAATGTCAGAGAATTGCAGCATGCCGTGGAGAGAGCTGTGATAATGAGCCGAAACAGGGAATTGGAAACAGCTGATTTCATTATAAAAAAGCAATCTAAAAAAGTTTCTGATCAGTCATTGAAAGTTGAAGATGTAGAAAAGAATACGATTTTGAAAGCATTGGAAGCCGCCGGGGGTAATATGAGTAAAGCATCTGAGGAACTGGGGATAGGCAGGACAACTTTGTATCGAAAAATGAAAAAATACGGTATTTAATGGATCGATTAAAATTCAGATTAAATATCGTTATCCGGATCTTATTGGTAATACTTCTAGGGTATGGAGCCTATTATTTTTATGCATTTACACCTTTCTGGTTGATGACCTTTTGGTTTACGTTGTTTGCAATAATAACATTAATAAACCTGATTTATTATATAGAAAAATCCTATCGGGAGCTTACCAATTTTTTGCTGGCAATAAGGCAAAGGGACTTTTCTTCCATTTACCCTGAAAAAGAATCGCACTCAAAATCCTTGAACCGGGTTTTTAATATAATAAGTAAGGAGTTTATGAGTATCCGAAATGAAAAGGAGTCTAATTTCCTTTTCTTTAAAACGGTAGTAGAACATAGTGGTGTTCCTTTACTTGCGTATGACATTGATTCTCAAAAGGTACTGTTAGTGAATCAGGCATTTCAGTCTCTTTTGTCTATTCATCATATCACCTTATTGAATAGTCTGGAAAAAAAATATCCGGAACTATATCAATTAGTGAAGCGGCTGTATGATGGTGAAAGAGAATTAATAAAAGTAAAAGCAGCAGATGAAGAACTTCATTTATCTGTAACCGCTAAAAAGTTGAAGCTGCTGGATAGTCAACTTATGGTGGCAGCATTTCATAATATTAACTCTGAGCTGGATCAAAAAGAAATTGAATCCTGGCAGAAGCTAATCCGTGTGATGACCCATGAAATCAAAAATAGTGTGATCCCAATTTCCACTTTAGCTGAGGTTGTGAATCAGATGATCAATGAGTCAGAAAATGAAGAGGATTTGTCACATCTCAACCAGGAAGACATCGAGGATTTGAAGATTAGTTTAAAAACCATTGATAAAAGAAGCAAAGGACTGGTAAAGTTTGTGGATGCATATGGAAATCTTTCCAAAGTTCCACAGCCTAAATTGAGGAAAACCAATATTAATGAACTCATTGAATACATTGTTGGGCTTGAGAAACCAGAAGCAAGGAAAAAGGAATGTGAAATATTGACTTATCTGCCATCTCAAATAATTGAAATTGATATCGATCCGGAAATGATCGAACAGGTGCTCATAAATTTGATCAAGAATGCAATAGAGGCTGTTTCAGGAAGTAAGGGCGGTACTATTAGATTGGAGCTTAGAAAAAAAGAGGGATTTGCAATTATTCAGGTTATTGATAATGGATCCGGAATGGACCAGGAAACATTGGATAATATTTTCGTTCCGTTTTACACAACCAAAAAGGACGGTTCCGGCATTGGATTAAGTTTATCCAGACAAATTATAAAATCTCATAAAGGAAACTTAAAAGTTACCAGTCAGCCGGGAGAAGGAACAAGTTTTGAAATTACTCTTCCGGCTCAGGTTCAATAATCAAAAGATTCTCGTCCATTACAGTACCTATATAAATTTTATCCTCAAAAGGAATAGCAACGGTAGAAGCTGAAATCGTATCTCCTTTATTGGTAAAGATGCTTTTTACTTCGTAGTTATCTTTAGAAAAGTAATCTATGGTGATGATTTCCGACGGAGATATTTCTTTTCTTCCAGAGGCATATGCTGTAAACGCGAGTAGGTTTGGATGACAACCTATCCATAATTTTTGATTAGTATCAATAAAAATATTATCAACCCCGGTACCCGCATAGATATCTTCAATATGTTGTAAGGAAAAGTCAGCTTTTGTTTCATATACTTTCACTATAAAAGCCCTTGGGGAGGCTACAAAAAGCAAATTAGATGTATTTGAGTATTGTATGCCATTAGCATATGCAATATTACTCGCAACCTCCTGATAGTTGACCCCATCAAAAAAGACTACGTTAGATTTAGCTAACCCTAGATAGTCTTCAAGAAACTTACCAATTTTTGATGTGGCACCATGATCATTGGTAAAGTAATATCTGGCTGAGTCAATTGCGGTAATATCATTTGGGCTTAACATAGATACATCTTCATGTCTTTCGATATAGTTGAGTATTGAATCTTCCAGTAAGAATATTTCGATGAAATGATTGCTATTGGTATGATTGATTACCCATATTTTGAAAGTTGTGGAATCCAGTTGGATAATATCAATACCGTGGGGGTGGAAATCAAAATCCAGATTCTTGGTAAGGTTTACAGGGTTATCAGCAGAACCCGGGTTCAAAAGATAAAGAGCACCCAGGTGGTCTATTCCATCTCTGGTTTTAGCACGATCATCTGATGAAATAATCAAAAAATTGGTTCCGGGAATATGATCAATATCTTCAGCACCAATTACGGGGAGGGTTTGAATAGAGTAATTAGTAGAATTTTCTACTGTTCTAAAAAAGCCTGTTGATATAAAAATGTGAAGAACATAAAAGAGTGGGATCAAAAGAAAGAAGGCCAGTATGTATTTTTTTTTCATCGAAATTTGAAATTATTTATGGCTGAATCAGGATGTAATTAATTTAACGGAATTTAAATCTATTAATTGAAATTATAACAGAATAAAATACTGAAATAAATTTAATTAATTAATTTATCATTTAAATTTTACATTATTTACCGAATAATATTCTTTTCTTTACAATTACAGTATCCGTTCATCCCTGTAATATCCGGATTCAGAAACGAAATATACCGATTGAGGTCAAACTTGAAAAGAAATTATTAAACTCCCGTACAAATAGATAGGTCAAAAACTCAAAATAAAAATGAAAAAAGTCGTTTTAATAGTCGCTATTATCACTTTTTCCGTATTAACTGTATTTGCTACAGAACCTGACGGAAAAAAGAATGAAGAAAATGTAGAAGATAATTCGGTCCAGGTAAGTAAACTGAATGAAGGAAAGTTTGTATTGAAACTTGTTGATGATCAGGGTAAAGTTGATGTAAACATTTACGCTGAAAATGGCAGAAAAGTATTTCAGGACAAAATCAATTACAAAAAGCCATTTAAAAAAGTATATGATTTTTCAAGGCAGGAAGAAGGTGTTTACAGGTTTGAGGTAGAAGGAGATATCGAATTAAAACAACAGGTATTTCATAGTGAAATGCATCTGGAGGATGTTTATTCAGAATTAACAGAAAATGACAACGGTAAGGTAGAATTATTCGTAAGACATAACAATGTCCCTGTAAAGGTCAGGATAGAAGATAAAAACGGAAGAATAGTTTATAGTAGAACATATTTAAAATCATCAAACTTCAAGCAAACGTTTGATGTCAGCAAATTGTCATCACAGGAATTAACAATGACAGTTTCGGGAAGAAAATCATTTATAAGCTACAGCTTATAGATGTCGGTTCATAGGTTATATAGGTTGAAGGCCCTGACGTAACAGTTAGGGCCTTCTTTTGTTACCAATTGTAACCCAGTCTTATGGCCC
>CAYTFO010000139.1:0-310 GCA_964437135.1 uncultured Roseivirgaceae bacterium
CTGCTCCGGTTCCTGATGTTGGTTCACTGATTGATATCATATCTGAATGTCCGGTAACAGAGTTAACACCTCCAACGGCAGATGATAATTGTCTAGAAAGTATCAATGGTACCCATGATGTGCAGTTACCTATTACTGCACAAGGGACAACTGTAGTTACCTGGACCTATGATGATGGAAATGGGAATAGTGTGACGCAAACGCAAAATGTGATCATAAATGACCAAACCGCGCCGACATTAGATGTTGTAGATTTGGATCCCATAACTGCGGATTGTTCCATTTCAGCATCCTCAGCACCCACTGCTAC
>CAYTFO010000139.1:320-9890 GCA_964437135.1 uncultured Roseivirgaceae bacterium
GCTCGACTTCAATTGATGGAGTGCCCGATGTGACTTTTCCCATTACAACATTGGGTTTGACCACAGTCACCTGGACATACGATGATGGCAATGGAAATTCTATCACTCAGACACAGGATTTTACAGTTACTGAAACGACGTGGTACATAGATGAAGATGGAGATAGTTATGGAGATCCCGGTACAATACAGGTTACATGCATTCAACCGGACGGCTATGTGGCTAATGATCTGGATTGTGATGATTCAGATGCCAGTATCAACCCTGATAAGGTCTGGTATGCTGATACTGATGGAGATGGAAGTGGAAATGCCAATTCCACCACGATGGCCTGTGAACAACCTTTTGGCTTCACTGATAACGCTGACGATTGTGATGATACCAACTCGCAATTTGATTACTGGCTACTATACCTTGATAATGATGGGGACGGATATGGACAAAATGATCAAACGCTAAAATCATGTACCGCTCCCGTGCAGGGCTACGCTATCAATGGTGACGATTGTGATGATACAAATGCTGCTATCACACCACTCACAACCTGGTATGCAGACACGGATGAAGACGGATTTGGTGATATCAATGATTCTTTTGTTGATTGTGAACAACCAGTCGGATATGTACTAGATAATACAGATTGTGATGATGCAGATGAAAATATTGGTGGTGAACGAACCTGGTATGAGGATGCAGACAGTGATGGATTTGGAAATGCAAATAACAGTCAGGTATCTTGTACACAACCCACTGGTTTTGTCTTAAATGATACGGATTGCGATGATACTAATGCCAACTTTAATGCCGAACAATCATGGTATCTGGACGCTGATGGTGACGGTCTTGGAAATCCTAACTTAAGTGTAGTGCAATGTTTACCTCCACAGGATTATGTCCTGGATAATACAGATTGCGATGATGACTTTATTGGCGAACCTACCATTACCTTATTGGGCGAACTGGAAGGATGTGACGAACTGTTTTTGGAAGTAGAAGAAAACTACTCGCGATATGAATGGTCAAAAAATGATATCATTTTTGCCTCTAACTCTAATCCCGTTAGAATAAATTCATCCGGAGATTATACCCTTACAATCACTACTAACGGGGGTTGTGAAAAATCAGAGACGTTTTCAGTAACTGTAACAACTACCCCAACTACCAGTATAGGAGCTGATAGAACTATTTGTTTAGGTGATGAGATTTCGTCAAACACTTTGGGTTACGACTATCTATGGTCAACGGGTGAAACGACCCAGTCCATTCAGCCACAAACATCCGGGACTTATTCGGTTACGGTAAGCTCTGGTGGTTGTTCTTTTACAGATGAAGTAGATATTACTATTGCAGATGAACCTACTTTTAAGTTTGATGATCTTACAGTCTGTTTAAATTCAGCTTATTCACTGGAAATGCCATCTGGATTTAATTCTTCTTACAATTGGTATCGAAATGGCTCTCTTATAAGTGGAGGAAGAATTTTCAATGGAGTCGCAACGACTGAAGGTACTATAGAATTTGTCGGTGAAGTATTTTATGGATCTGGGTGTAGATACCAGGATACTTTGCTTATTTCTGTAATTAGCGATGGATTAACTGACAACTTTCTAGAAAACAATATAAGCGTTTGCGCAGGAGAATCGTTTTTTGCACCTGAAGGCTTCACATCTTATGAGTGGAGTGATGGTTCAACAGGAATTGAGTTTAATCCTCCATTCAGTGGAAATTTTCAATTGACTGTAACCACACAAAATGGATGTACTGCAACTGAAGCATTCTCAATCTCAATATTTGATAATCCTATAGTTGACCTTGGGCCTGATAGAACTATCTGTCCTGGTGAGGAAATATTTACTAATGACGTCAATAACCAATCTGTTGTTTATGAATGGAGTGATGGAGTGACCGGAAGAAAACGTGTTGCAAATGAAGCAGGGCTCTATATATTGACCGCACTAAATTTATCAACAGGCTGTTCATCGACAGATTCTGTCAATGTAACATTACAAAGTACTGAAACCATTGATATTGGACCTGATATAACAACATGCCTGGAATCTCCTGTAGCTCTTGAACTGCCTGACGGATTTTCAAATTATACATGGGTACATCAGAATGGATCAAGTTTCACTCGGCAAAGCATTGAGGTTACATTTACGCAACCGGGAGAATATTTTTATGTAGGACAGGTAACAGGTAGTTCAGGCTGCGTTATTTCAGATACAGTTTTCATTACTATAACTAATGAAATTGCTCCAATTGTAAACTTACCTTTTGCTCCATCTTTTTGCAGTGAAGGAGTGCTAGATGCAGGTTCTGGATTTACTAGTTATCTGTGGAACGACGGCTCAACAGAACAAACTTTGACAATAACAGAAAGCGGTACATACTCTGTAACCGTTACTAATTCAACTGGTTGTTCTGCCACAGCTGAAACGTTCGTTAATATTAATCAGGGACCTGCAGTTAATGCAGGTGATGATCTTTCGGGTTGCACTAATGAGTCATTTACTTTGACTCCTTCAGGGGAATTTGATACTTTCATCGGCTGGTCGGACAGAACAGGTGGTATTTTTCCAGTAGAAGTATTCAGTGTAGAAATAACGAGTCCCGGGGTCTATCCTTACGTCGCAATCGCAGAGAATAGTGCCGGTTGTAGAGGCAGTGATACTTTATTCATAACCGTTGTAGAAGCTCCGATTAGTTCATTCGAAGTGGCAACCGTAGATAGTTTAGCCACGTTTACCAATCAATCAGAGTTTGCCGAATCTCTCCTCTGGGACTTTGGAGATGGAAATACTTCCGAGGAAGAAAACCCCGAACATATTTATGACTCTCCCGGAACTTACACAGTGACACTCGATGCTACCAATGGCTGTAGCACTGAGTCAAGTAGCACAGAAATCTCTGTAGAATTTGGAAGCGAAAATCCTTTGGCTGCAGATTTAAAATATAGTCTCAATGTATATCCTAACCCGGTTAAAGATCTGCTAAAGATATCTTTGGAAGGTTATAGACAATCCAGTTTTAAAGTCTTTGGATTAGATGGTACTCAAATCTCTGCCGGTCAACTTATCCCAGGAAAAGAAAACAACATTGACCTATCACACACCGCAAATGGTGTTTATCTCTTGCAAATAGAATCCGGAGAAAAAACCGAACTTATCCGAATCATTAAAAAATCTGAATAGTAGAACAATCCATAACAACCAAAGCCTGCTCCTAATGGGGCGGGCTTTTTTAGATGTAAAACAAAAGGCGATCTATTGGATCGCCTCTTCAATTGTTAGTGATTAAGCGTTTGAAATTACTCAATGTACAAGTGACATTACCAGAGTAATTTCCTATTGTTTTGTATCCTCAATTTCATTTAGAAAAACCATTTTTTTCTAAATATTATGTATTCGCATTTGTTGGATTAGTATTTGACCCAAAAAATTGATTATTCGTCTACATTCCTGCCAGCCTTTCAAGTAACTGTTCTTTTTTGCGTGTGGCAAGTGGAGCCATTCCGCCGTTCTTCAAATGAATAATACCTCCTTCTCGTTTGTCTAATCGTTCAAAGTAACGAAGGTTGATTAGATGGGATTGATGGCATCGAAAGAAATTAGAAGGAGTAAGCAACGCTTCATATTCCTTCAACGTAGTTGATATAGTAATTTTACGACCGTCTATTAAAAAAAAATGGGTATAATTCCCGTCTGCGGTACATTGTACAATCTCTTCAATTGTCACCAGATAAACAGAATCCTGATCTCTTAATACTAGTTTCTTATATTCCTTATTACTAAGGTTTTCTGCAAGTGCCTCTTGTTGAATGCCACTAGTTCTTTGATCAGATTCTTTGAATACTTTTTCTGTCGCACGAACAAGATCATCAGGGTCCACTGGCTTTAAAATATAGTCTAACGCTGAAAATTTGAATGCCTTAATCGCATAATCATTATGGCCAGTAATAAAAATTACTTTAAATGATCTTTTCGGAAATCGATTGAGTAAGTCAAATCCTGTGCCATCAGTCATTTCAATATCTAAAAAGATTAGATCAGGGTTTACCTTTTCAATTAATTTCTCACCTTCAACCACGCCATCAGCTTCCCCTAAAATAATTATTCCCGGAACAAAGGCTTCAAGCAGCTTGCGGGTAGTTTCTCTTACGTTAGATTCATCGTCAATTATTACTGCTTTCATCAACCTTTCAGGTTCTAATAAATGGTATAATCAAATCTACTAATGTCCCTCTTGTATTTCCAATATCATCGCTGGCATTTTTAATATCAAAACCAAGTTGTCTGCCTATTCCTTTCTCAAGTATGGATAATCGTTCTCTAGTAATCAGAGTAGATAATGAACGGTGTTTTTTCTCATTGCTATCCTGTATATGGCTGATTCCGGAGCCATTATCTTCGATCTTTATTCTGATTACTTTATTTTCTTCCAAAAAGCTTAATTTGATCAATCCTCCTAACTTTTTGTCCTTCAAACCATGTTCTATTGAGTTTTCAATAAAAGGTTGAGCAAACATTGGTGGTATTTTTATCTCTTCTGGATTTAATGACGGATCAATTGTTATCTCATAATCAAACCTGGATTCGAAACGCATTTTTTGTACTTCCAAATAATTGGTAATCATTGAAATTTCTTCCTCAAGAAAAATATAATCCATTCTGGAATGCTCAAGAATCTGTCGCATTAATTTACTGAACTTTGCAAGATATCCAACGGCGTTTTTGGGTTCATTATTCAAAATAAAAGACTGTATTGAAGATAACGCATTAAAAATAAAATGCGGATTCATCTGAGAACGTAAAAATCGCTGTTGTAGATTTGAGATACGCTGAGCATTACGTAGCTGATTCTGACGGTAAATCAGTATTACTGTCAAAAGAATAACAACAATACTGATAATTAATACAACATTGTACAGGTTTTTCTGCTGTATTTCCAATTCACGAATCGAGGCTTCCTGGCTTAACTGCGCAATCTCATTATCTTTTTGAACAGATTCATACTTTGTTTGAATTTCGTTTAATTCCTGTTTGAGTTTTTGCTTTTGCAGGCTATCCAACTTGGTTAAATATATTTCATGATTGATCAGGGCATTCCTGAATTCATTTTGTTTTTTGTAGGATCGATACAATAGCCGATAACACTCATGCTGTTCTGAAAATCCTTCTTCAATTAGCTCTCTGGCAATTTTTATTGCTTCCTTCGTTCTACCTAATGCTTCATAAGCATAACCCTCATTAATTTTTGCGAATTGATAGTCTAAAGTAAATCTTGTATCCTGAAAGAAAATTCGCGCCTGAATTGCAGAAATTAAGCCCTCTTCCAAATAGGATGGATCTGAATATCCCTTTCGTATAAGTGGTGAACAGAGCACTCCATTTGCTTTTGCAATGCCAAAATCAAAGTTGAGTTCCTCAGCAAGCGCTTTGGCTTGTTTCCCAAAAAAGATCGCCGAGTCAAGATCAAAGAAAGGTTCATCGATATTTCCAAAAATTGAAGATAAATTGACAAGCGTGCGGAGTTCACTGTTTTTGTCTTTTTGTTCTCTAAATATAGTGAGTGCAGTAAGATAGGAATTCTTTGCTTCTGTTTCCCTGCCCATTCGGTTTAACAGGATTGCAAAATTTGTCAAAGACTTGGCGAAGTCCGACTTAGAACCATATTTTCTGTCAAGTTCAAGTGACTTCCGATATTTATCCAGTGCTTTATCATTTTTTCCAGAATAGAAATAAAAGTTACCGTAAGTATTAAAATTGCGCGATAACATAGATGAGTCTGATAATTTTCGGCTTAGTTCCAGTGCCTGTATTATTACATTTTCAGTCTCGTCAAATAGCCTGTTTTCAACTAAAGAAAGTGTATATTGAGCATATACGGCAGCTCTTAAACTATCATTTTCAATTTCGCCGTCAATTGCCATTTCAGCAAAATAGAGGGCTGAATCAGGCTTTATGGTTTGATATTCCTTTGATTTTAAGAGTAGATCAAAAGAGCTTTCCCTGCTCTGGCCGAATATTTTATAAGTTAATGCAAAACAAAAAATGCAAAAACATAGAAAAGTACTTTTTAAAAAAAGACCCATAAAGCTTAAACTGGCTGAAAAAAATAAAATTATTTCACAATGATATGAATAATTTACTCACCAAATCGCAAAGATTTTAAAATATGATTACACTAAATCTGCCAAAAAAATCTTGACCTGAAATACTAAGGTTATTGCTTATTCCAGAGTAATAAAATCTATCCCTGATCAAATAAAGCAAAAGTTAGTGCTATTTTTTACTGATTCTTTCTTTCAGACTATCTACCTTCTTTTTACTATTCCCGATAAAAATCTCATCTTCAATTATAAAAACCGGCCTTTTCAAGAAGGTGTATTCTTCCAGAATATAGTTTTTAAAGTCCTCTTCACTAAGGTTCTTTTCTTTCAAACCTAATGACTTATATTTTCTGGCGACTTTGCTGAAAAGTGATTCATAACTTCCTGCTAATTCATGCATTTCTGCCAGTTGAGATGCTGTGATTTTCTCTGTTTTGATATCCTGTTGTTCAAACGAATCATCCACACCAACTTCCTTCATAATCCGTTTACAGGTATCACAGGTGCTTAAATAATATACTTTTTTCATATTGATCCTAGCCTACTGTATTCCGCTAACAAAAATTACTCTTCGCTCAACTCCCCTTCAGTACTTGCTATCAGCGTCGCAACTGTTGCATCACCGGTAACATTCACAACTGTTCTGATCATATCCAATATCCTGTCCACCGGGAAAATGATTGCGATCCAGGCTGGATTTAATCCTACCGATTGTAATACAATGATCATCATTACCAAACCTGCACTTGGTACCGCTGCGGCTCCAATAGAAGCCAGTGTTGCAGTCAAAACGATCGTAAGCTGCTGTCCAAGTGTCAAATCAATCAAATGCATCTGAGCCATAAATACCACTGCAACCGCCTGGTACAAGCTGGTTCCATCCATATTTACTGTTGCACCGATAGGCAGAACAAAACTTGAGACGTTTTTGGAAACTCCCATGTTTTCCTCCACACACTCCATAGTTACTGGTAATGTCGCAGCACTTGAACTCGTAGAAAAAGCCAGGAACTGGGCTGGAGAAATGTTTCGGAAAAACTTTTTATAATTTAATTTCTTGATGAATATAGATGCAAAAACCGGGTAAAACACAAAAATCATAAACGCAAGCCCAATAGTTAAAACCAAACTATACGAACCTAAGCCTTTAAATATTTCGAAAACTTCTCTCGGAGTATCTGCCATCTTAGCAATAACACCAGCCAACAATGCAAACACGAAAAATGGAGCTGCCTGCATCACAAAATCCACCATTTTCAGGAAAACTTCATTGATACTATTAATAAAATCAATTACTGGCTGGCCTTTTTCCCTTGGAATAGCAGCCAATGTGATTCCAAAGAATATTGCGAAAAAGATCACCTGAAGCATAAGGCCATTATCGGCGATAGAGACAATAATATTTTCAGGTACCATATCCACTAAAAATTGCAGCGGTGGAGCATCCTTTTTTGATTCTGCTGTCTGCATTCTGCTTGTGACTGCTTCATCTTCAGCCATCTGTCTCTTACGTGATTCCGGGTCATTAGCCACCTGAAGAACAACCTCTGAATACTCCGGGTCACTTAAAAAATCTTTATTGTCTTTGGGCTTAACTCCTTCCGTCTCTTCCACCCAAAGCTCATAAGATATTCTGTTTTTGATTCTCTGATCCTCATCAATATAAGAACCAGGTTTCAGGGTATTAACTAAGAGTAAACCTATAGCTACGGCAGATACCGTCGTAATAAGATAGATTGCCAGTGTTTTAGCTCCCATTCTACCCAGTTTGGTGATATCGCTCAATCCGGAAATACCGCTTATTATGGAAAATAATACCAATGGAACGGCTATAAATTTTAAAAGTCGAATAAAAATAGTTCCAAATGGGTCAATCCAGTCTATTGTAAATTGATTCCAGCCTGCAGCGCTGGAAACGAAAGCATAAATTATACCCAGAACCAGTCCAATTATAATCTTGATATGTAAAGGGAGTTTCTTCATTATCATTCGGCTTTAGCGCGCAATATATTGGTTCTCTTCAATAAATAGAAATCCGCAATGACCAGTGCAGCCATCGCATCCACAATCGGTACAGCCCTGGGTACTACACAAGGATCATGTCGTCCTTTCCCGCTTATTGTTACTTCCTCTCCAGCTTCATTTATGGTTTGCTGATCCTGCATAAGAGTTGCGACAGGCTTAAATCCTACATTGAAATAGATATCCTGCCCATTTGATATTCCTCCCTGAACTCCACCTGAATAATTGGTTTTGGTTTTAGTTTTCCCATCCTCAATATAGAATTCATCATTATGCTGAGAACCCTTCATTTTAACACCCTCAAAACCACTCCCATATTCAAATCCTTTTACTGCATTGATACTCAACATTGCTTTACCCAATTCAGCATGGAGTTTATCAAAAACAGGTTCACCTAGACCAATCGGAACGTTCTTTATAACTCCGGTGATGACACCACCCACAGTATCCCTGTTTTTCCTCACCTCATCGATATATCCGTACATTCTTTCAGCCATTGGGACATCCGGACATCTAACGTCATTGTCATCGATAGCATTTAAGTTGAGTTCGGTATAGGGTTTATTTAAACTTAAATCCCCTACCTGTGATACGTAAGAATAAAACTCAACACCTGCTACCTGTTTCAAAAATTGCTGGGCTACACTTCCTGCAGCGACTCTGGCAGCAGTTTCTCTTGCAGAGCTTCTTCCTCCACCCCTGTAATCCCGAATACCATATTTTTCCTGATAGGTATAATCTGCATGAGAAGGCCTGAATTTATCTGAGATATGTGAGTAGTCTTTACTTTTCTGATCTTTATTACGAATGATCATTCCAATGGGAGTTCCGGTTGTTTTCCCTTCAAAAACCCCTGAAAGTATCTCTACCTGATCCTCCTCCTTTCGCTGAGTAGTAATTTTACTCTGACCCGGCTTCCTCCTTGCTAACTCCTTTTGTATAATTTCAATATCAAGGTCAATCCCTGCAGGAACACCATCGAGCGTAACTCCAATTGCTGGCCCGTGAGATTCACCATAAGTTGTGATCTTAAAAATATTACCGTAAGTATTACTCATTTATTTTTTGAATACTATAAAAACTGCGATAGATAAAGCAGCGAAGATAAAGATGTTGAACAGGATCTTTATGAAATTTACCTCATTTAATGATTTTAACTCGTTGGATTTAAAATCAATCCCATCATAAAAACTGCCGAGATCAGTGGAAGAAATATACTCGTTTTGTCTGCTCTCCCCGATAACATTTACAATTACATCAGAAGATAAGGTATCATACTGTTCTTTGGCGGTATTGAAATAAATCCAGTTGATATAATCTGATAGTCGATATTTCCCCGGCTCATTTGGTATCACATAATAATCAAAATTTTTGGTTCCTCTGACCATATTGGAAGAGCGTCGAATATTTTGTGTGACATTTGGTTCATAAAAGTCAAA
>CAYTFO010000140.1:0-9818 GCA_964437135.1 uncultured Roseivirgaceae bacterium
AAAGAAGGAAACTTCTTTTTGTATGCAGGTATATCTGAGGGGAAAGTAGTTGATTTTTTACCATTTACAAGTCCTGCTGTTGCTAATACAAAAGCACCATCACATAGTGACATTACGTATTCAGCATTTTGTCCCGTTTCCTTCACAAACGAAATCAAAACTTCATTTTCAAGATCTGTATCCAAATGATGTTCTGCACTTGGTACAACCAGGATGTCTATTTTCGGTAAATCAGAACTGCCAAATAAGTAATCAGGTAAAATATTGATTCCTTCGAAAGTTCTGACAGTATCCATATCCTGGGCAACTGTAAATACCTTTATACCACCTTCTGTATGAAAGACTGTATGCTGAAAAATATCATACGGTGCCATTAGCTCAGAATTATAGACTCCGTCCGATATTAAAAATGCAGCATTGAATACTCTTCCTACAGCTACAGGATCATTTGAAATGGATTCCGAAGGATTACTGCACTGGAAAAATGAGATCGTAAGGAAAAAAAGAGAGATTACATTTTTCACAGTCCAAAAGCTGACTTGATCTCATCTACATAATCAAGCTTCTCCCAGGTGAATAACTCGACCTCAATTTCTTTCGTTTCTCCTTCCCCGTTAGTAAAGGTTTTTTTAACAATCTGATTTTTTCTTCCCATATGTCCGTAAGCCGAAGCTTCGGAATACATCGGGTTTCTCAACTTCAGTCGGGTCTCAATCCGTAAGGAGTCATATCAAAAATCCCTTCAACTTTTTTCGCTATCTCACCATCGGTCATATCAATATTGGATGTTCCGTAAGTGTTGATATATATTCCCATTGGTTCAACAACTCCAATGGCATAAGAGACCTGAACAAGAACTTCTTTACATACTCCAGCAGCAACCAGGTTTTTAGCGATGTGTCTGGTTGCGTAAGCAGCAGATCTATCTACTTTCGAAGGATCTTTTCCGGAAAATGCTCCACCGCCATGTGCTCCTTTACCGCCGTATGTATCTACAATGATTTTCCTTCCTGTTAGCCCTGCATCTCCATGAGGACCCCCAATAACGAATTTTCCAGTCGGATTTATGTGATATTTTATTTGATCATTAAATAACTTCTGAATCTCTGAGGACAATCTAGACTTTACTCTTGGGATCAAAATATTTATAATGTCAGATTTTATTTTAGCAAGCATTTTTGATTCCTCATCGAAATCGTCGTGCTGAGTTGAAACCACTATAGCATCAATTCTCTGCGGAACATTGTCATCACTGTATTCAATTGTTACCTGCGCTTTTGCATCAGGACGTAGATATTGAATCTCATTATTTTCTCTACGAAGCTGTGCTAACTCCTGAAGTATTTTATGCGAAATATCAAGAGCCAGTGGCATGAAGTTTTCAGTTTCATCAGTTGCATATCCAAACATCATTCCCTGATCACCCGCACCCTGATTTTTTGGATCATCTTTATCTACTCCCTGATTGATATCCGGCGATTGTTCATGAATTGAAGATAGTATTCCACAAGAATGAGCTTCAAACATGTATTCGGATTTTGTATATCCGATTTTCATGATTACATCTCTTGCCAATTGTTGAACATCCAGATAGGTTTTTGATTTTACTTCACCTGCCAAAATCACCTGTCCGGTTGTTACCAAAGTTTCACAAGCAACCTTTGATTGTGGGTCAAATGCCAGAAAGTGATCAACCAAAGAGTCTGATATTTGGTCCGCTATTTTATCAGGGTGACCTTCTGAAACTGATTCTGATGTAAATAAATATGCCATTTATAGAATTGAATAACGTTTAAAGCTGGCAAATTTAGAATTTTATTTATTAAAATTTACCGATTGCGAATATTGTCGGGATTTTACCAATAATAATTTTTTCCTGTTTCCATTCTTTGACGGATTTTGTAGAACAAAACTCATTTTTTCCGGTAAGATCTGAACCTACGAATAGGTATGTACCTGGAGATAAAGTTTTGAGTAATGTTTTCAATAACTTGTCATTGCGGTAAGGTGTTTCCATGAATAGTTGTGTATAGCCAGATCTTTGCATTTCTTTTTCTAAGCTTTGAATGCTAGTGACTTTTTGCTTTTCATCAATAGGCAGATATCCGTGAAAGGTATATTGCTGACCATTGAATCCTGATGCTACCAATCCCAGTACCATAGAAGATGCCCCGGGCAAGGTTCTTACTTTGATATTTTTTTGATGTGCTTTTTGGACCATAAGCTGTCCCGGATCAGCAATTGCAGGTAGTCCGGCTTCCGATATTATTCCGAGACTTTTTCCATCATTCACAATTTTTAAAGCTTTTTCTATTTGTTGGTTTTCTTCACCTTTAGCCAGTTCCAGAATAATCAATTCCTCAATGTTTTTATTTAGCTTTAGAGAACTAATATATCTTCTTGCAGTTCGGGCATTTTCGACCAAAAAGCAATCCAGTGACTGGATAATACTCTTAACCATCTCTGAAACAAAATCTTGCTCATTTGTATCTGATAAATAGGTCGGAATAAGATAAATTGTACCTGACATAGATTTTGATCAGCCTGCTAGTTTATTATTTTTGAATATGGGAAAATTATTAGTTTCCATTGGAATCATATTGATTATTCTCGGGCTATTGATTCATTTCGGAATCAAAATTCCGTTTGGCAACCTACCCGGTGATATCAGAATTAAGAAAGAAAACGTCAATTTCTACTTTCCAATTACAACTTCAATTTTAATAAGTATCATTATATCATTAATTCTAATAATCATAAGAAAACTAAGATAAAAAATCGATTACTTCTTCATATAATAGTAATGGTTGTTCTGCATGTACCCAATGGCCTGCATCTACAATAGTTTCGTGTTTATAATTTGGAAAATGATTTTTTATAATTGGTATGTCCTTCTCCAGAATGTAATCAGAATTTGAACCGGAAATAAATAATGTAGGCTTTTCAAACTTTTCCGAATCATCAAGACCTTTGCCAATATTTTCGATGCTTTTTTCAATAGCATCAAGGTTTATTTTCCATCCAAAGCCCTTATCTGTTCTGGTCAGGTTCTTTAATAAAAACTGACGGATCATTTGACTATGGATTACCTTACTCATCTGATCCTCTGCTTCCTTTCTGGAATCAATAGTATCAATATCAACTGCCCTGAAACCTTCAATTATTTTTTGATGATGTGGTTCATAATATTTCGGGGCAATATCTACAACAATTAGTTTTTCAAGTTTTTCCGGATGATTACAGGCGAATTTCATAGCGGTTTTTCCACCCATCGAGTGTCCAAGGATAATAGGATCTTTTAGTCCAAGATCCTCAATTAACTCTCCCAGATCCTCTGACATACTTTCGTATGAAAACTCCTCGCTATG
The DNA here is from genome assembly GCA_964437135.1 of uncultured Roseivirgaceae bacterium. Lineage (GTDB taxonomy): Bacteria > Bacteroidota > Bacteroidia > Cytophagales > Cyclobacteriaceae > CAYTFO01. The sequence goes on from CAYTFO010000140.1 coordinate 3,369, forward strand.
AGGTGATTTGCCATGATTTCGTTGATCAATTAAATAGACCTCATAATTTTCAGCAAATTTATTTCCCACAGACTGCCAGTTGTCCAAAGAACCAAAAACACCATGTAGTATCAATAATGGTTGACCTTTACCTGATTTTTTATAGTTGAGTTTCATTTTAACTGTCTTAAGTAAAGTTGAATAGTATTTTCCAATCCTAAGTATAACGCATCACAGATCAAAGCATGACCTATTGAAACTTCATCCAGATTTGGAATAGAATCTTTTAAGAATTTAAGGTTATTAAGATCCAAATCATGTCCAGCATTTATTCCCAAGCCTACATCTAAAGCAACATTTGCTGCTTCAATATATTTTCTAACAGCTACACTTTTGTCTGTGTGATATCCAGAGGCGTATGGTTCAGTGTAAAGCTCAATTCTATGTGCGCCGCATTTTTTAGCAAATTCTACCATTTGAGGATCGGGATCTACAAATATGGAAACTCTGGAACCTAATGAAGTCAGTTCGGATACAACATCAGATAAAAAATCAAAGTTTTTTACAGTATCCCAGCCAGCATTGGAGGTGAGCACATCCGGCCCGTCAGGTACCAGAGTAGCCTGTGCCGGTTTTGTTTTCGAAATGATCTCTATATATCTTTTGTCCGGATAACCTTCAATATTAAATTCTGTAGATATCACCTCTTTCAAATTGAGTACATCTTTATAAGTGATATGACGTTCATCCGGGCGTGGATGAACAGTAATTCCCTGCGCTCCGAATCTTTCGCAATCAATTCCTGTTTTTACTACATCGGGGTTGTTACCTCCCCTGGCATTTCTTAATGTTGCAACTTTATTAATATTTACACTAAGTTTAGTCATCGAATATTATTTGTTTTGTAATAGAAAAAATTGATAAATAGTTTAAAAATGAGTCTAAAAAATAAAATTGAGCAGGATATAAAAGCTGCTATGCTCAGCAAAGATAAAGATAGATTACGAGCATTGAGAGCAATAAAATCTCTCATACTACTTGCTGAATCGGAAAAAGGTGCGAAAGATGAAATTTCTGAAGACCATGAGATAAAGATACTGACTAAGGCTGCGAAACAAAGAAAAGACTCAATAGAGATTTATGAAAAGCAGGGCAGGGACGACTTGGCAGATGTAGAGAAAGCTGAGTTGGAAGTAATAGAGCAATATTTGCCTGAACAAATGAGTGAAGAGGAGCTTAGAAAAGCAGTGCAGGACATTATTTCTCAGGTTGGAGCATCATCTCCGAAAGATATGGGAAAAGTGATGGGGCTTGCCAATAAACAGTTGGCAGGTAAAGCTGATGGAAAAGCCATTGCTGAGATTGTAAAATCCCTATTGAATGGATAATGAATGTTATTGATATAATTATTGTTGTTTTGCTGGTATTAGCAGGGGTAAAGGGGTTTATGAGGGGAATGATTGTGGAACTATTCGCAATTTTGGCTTTTATTTTTGGCTTATATGCAGCCATTGAGTTTACGGCACCTGTTTCTATTAAGTACTTTGGCAATAGTGATTATTTCAGTATAATATCCATTGGAATATTTATTTTGATATTTCTTGGATTGACATTAATAATCAATCTTTTAGCGAAACTTCTTAAAAAAGCAGTTGACTTTACTTTTTTAGGAACCTTTGATAACCTGCTTGGAGCTGCAATTGGGGTTTTCAAATGGGCTTTAATCATGAGCGTTATCATTTGGATAATTAACTCAGTTGGTCTAAAATTATCAGGTGAGAAAATCGATGAATCGAGAATATTTCCTTATATTGAAGAAGTAGGTCCACGTACATTTAAGTTTGTAAGCGGCCTGATTCCTTTTTTTAATGATATTTTCGATTCACTTGAGAAAATTAAGGATAAGGAAAAATGGGTCTAACCCACATAAAAAATATAGAATGATAAATGTAAAAGAAGAAAAAGGATTTAAGTATATCGAGGAGGGAGAAGGTGAAGTTTTACTTTTACTCCATGGATTGTTTGGAGCCTTGAGTAATTGGGATACTGTTATAAATAGATTTAAAGATAAATATCGGGTTGTAATACCTGTTTTGCCTATATATACTTTGCCTGTAAAACAAGCAGGATTGGAATCTTTAACAGATTTTCTTGAAGAATTTGTTGCCTACAAAGAACTAAATGACCTCATTTTAATGGGAAATTCACTTGGCGGGCATGTAGCATTGATCTATACATTGAGAAATCAGCAAAATGTGAGGAAACTTATTCTTACCGGTAGCTCAGGTTTGTTTGAAAATTCAATGGGTGGTTCTTATCCTAAAAGAGGTAGTTATGAGTACATAAAGGAACGAGTGGAGTATACTTTTTATAATCCAAAAACAGCCACGAAAGATTTAGTAGATGAAGTTTTCGACACGATGAAAAGTATACCAAAATGTCTGAGAATTGTTGCTATTGCCAAATCAGCACAAAGAAATAATATGGCGGATGAAATAGTCAAAATTGAAGTTCCTACTTTATTAATTTGGGGATTAAATGATACTATCACACCTCCTTACGTCGCTCATGAATTCAACAGGCTGATTCCAAATTCAACGCTGAGATTTTTGGATGAATGCTGTCATGCACCAATGATGGAACACCCTGAAAAATTCAATAATTTGCTAATGGATTTTTTGGAAAAACCAGTTGAAGTATGATAGCTAAAGATTTGATCAACTATATGATTCCACCTCTTAAACCAAATGATACGGTTGAGAAGGCTAAACAATGGATGGAAGAGTTGAGAGTTTCAGAGCTACCCGTTTCAGAAAACGGGAAATACCTTGGCCTATTTACTGAGGACATGGTATTTAATGAAGATCTTGCTGCAGTAAACATTTTGGAGGTTGAACTGGATGCAAAAGAAGTAATGGTTTATGAGAATGACCATTATTACGAAGTCTTAAAGCAGGCATACTCTAATGGAATAAGGGTAATTGCTATAGTTGATTCAAATGAGAATTATCTTGGAGTAGTTTCAATAGAAGATGTCATTGAAGCATTTGCAGGAACTGTTTCAGTCAATACACCCGGAGCTATTCTTATTTTAAAAATGGAATACAGGGATTATTCACTCGCTGAAATTGCAAGGATTGTCGAGTCAAATGATGTTAAAATTCTTAGTTCACACTTGAGTTCCCATTCTGATGACATGGGCTCAGTTACCCTTACATTAAAACTCAACATCGAAGATGCTTCTCATATTATCTCACATCTTGGAAATAATGGATATGAAGTAGCCGATTCATTCAATAAGCATGAGCTCAATGCTACTGACAGTGACCGTCTGGATAATCTTTTGAATTATTTAAATATTTAGAAATTGAAAAAAATTGCTTTACATGGTAGAGCTATTGAAGAGAATTCAGTTGGGGTCGTTGAAAAACTGGTAGATTTTCTCTTAAAAGAAAATTTTGAAGTTTCTGCAACGCATCAGCTTATAGAGCAAAATCCAAATATTTCATTTCCTGCACGTGTTAAAAAGGAGTCTGAAATTGTACCTGAAAATTTTGATGCGTTTTTTAGCCTGGGAGGAGATGGTACATTCCTTGAAACAGTTACACTTGTTGATCGAACAGAAATACCTATTCTTGGAATCAATACAGGTCGCTTGGGTTTCCTTGCTACAATTGCAAGAGATCAAATTGAAGCTGCTGTCAAAAAACTGGTAGCTGGTGACTATTATGTCGAAAAACGAAGTCTTGTTTCAGTAAACACTCAATCAGAAATATTTAAAGGAAAGAATTATGCACTAAATGAGTGTACTATTCTTAGAAAAGAAACCAGTTCTATGATTGTTATCAAAGCCTATTTGGAGGACAATTATTTAACTACATACTGGGCAGATGGAATAATGGTTGCAACACCAACTGGTTCTACGGGGTACTCTTTAAGCTGTGGTGGCCCCATTATATTACCCACTACTTCCAATTTTATCATTACACCAGTCAGCCCTCATAATCTGAATATAAGACCTTTTATAGTTCCGGATACTTCAAAAATGAAATTCGAGGTTCAAAGTAAAGATGTTGATTTCTTGATTTCATTGGATTCCCGATCTTCAACTATCTCAGGAAAAACTCAAATAATCATAGAAAAGGCAGATTTTCATGCGAATCTTATTAAAATAGAGGGAGATTTATTTGTAGATACTCTAAGAAATAAGCTTTCCTGGGGGTATGACAAAAGAAATTAACATATTTTCTTAGAAAAATGATAATGAAAACATAGTTTTGCAATTTATGTCATCGACCATGAAAAAGTACTTGCGTTTCACGGTGTTTCTTTTCGCACTAATCTTTTTGGTTTCGGGAACTGCTGATGCCCAGAATAAATACAAGAGGAGAAAAAATAAAAGCAGAGCAGTTTCTAACTATAGGGGAGGTAATGCTGGAGGTAAATTCAGACCGTATCCCTGGCTTGGTGGAAATATTACTGCATTAAACTATATGGTGATCTTGCTCCTATCAATAAATGGGCAAGCACGGATATCTCATTTACCCGTCCGGGATTTGGAGTTGAAGCAGGCTATCTTTTTATGCCTAACCTTGCATTGAGAGGAAGTTTCAACTGGGGAAGACTTACAGGCAATGACGCTACAGCAGACTTAAACTCAGAGGAAGACGCGCCCAGATATTACAGAAATTTAAGTTTCAGAAATGACATATGGGAACTCAATGTAGGGGCAAAGATTTTATTTTTCCCTGAAATGAACGGACCGTCTTTCAGAAGGCAATTTAACTTCTTCGCATACCTGGGTGTTGGAGCAATAAGCCACTCACCAAAAGGTCAGGTTCCGGAATATGATTATCAAACTTTTGGAATAGATGCTGCATCTAATGGAGCACCGACTTTACCTCAAGCTGGTGAATGGGTTTCATTAAGGGATTTGGGTACTGAAGGCCAATTGTTGGATGGAGGATCAGGTGTTTATTCCACTTTAAGATTTATGGCTAATGTTTCGATCGGAGCTACTTTACGTTTACCTTCCAATTTTAATGCAGAGGTAGAGATAGGAGTAAGGTCTGCTTTTACTGATTATCTTGATGATGTAAGCACAACATACGTAGATTATGCTCGTTTTAATAATGATCTTTCTCGAATTATGGCTGATAGGGGTGCTGAAAGAGTAGAAGTAAGATCTGGAGATAACAGACCCGTAGATAATGAAATTGTAACACTTGATGGTGGTCAATATCACACTGCAGGTTTAATTGGTGGTGGAATTGAAGGAGCAAGAAGAGGTAATCCCGATCAAAATGATTATTATTTAATGACTCAGATCAGACTCGTTTACATCATACCAAAAGCCAAGAGAAGAAGAAGGGCTAAATTTAGATGATTTGAGATATACTTTTTTCATTGCATTTATTTTCACATTTTATCTTTCATCCGCTCAATTTCTTGAGTTTGGTGGAGGTGTGGGAGTTTCCAATTACTCCGGAGATTTAATAAGAGGTTACAAATTTTCAAATGTCACTCCGGGTATAACCATCCATCATAGACAGAATTACTCGCAATTTATTAGTGTAAAATATGCCTTCACAGTCAGTAAAGTGAAAGGCTCTGATGATAATCCCATTGATCCTTTTGCAGAAATTAGAGCTCAATCCTTTGATGTTAATTACCTGGAACTGGGAGCAACATTTGAATACCACTTTCTGGATTATAGAGATGATGAATCATTAATCTCTTATTCTCCCTACATATTTGGAGGTGTTGCTTTCACAAAATGGAATAATACAGACTCCCAAAATGACTTCTCCAGACTGCAACCCTCTATTCCTTTTGGTCTAGGATTTAAAAAATTGCTCGGAAGGCATTTTTCCCTCGATTTTGAATTTGGAATGCGTAAAACATTCTTTGATTACATTGATGATGTCTCGGAAACAGACGATTTCAGATTAAAAGATTATGAGTATGGAAATCCGAATGATACAGACTGGTACTATTTTTCATCTATCACTATTTCATATATAATCAGAAAAATACCTTGTCCTTTCCCTTATGTACCCAACAAGTACATGCTCAAAAGCTAAATTTAGTTAAAGAATAAGCTCAGTATTTAAATTATTGCATAAAAAATAGCATTTTTGTGCTCCTTTAAGATGAGGGTTTGAAGTTATTGAAGTGTCTGAAAAGTTAAAGAATATACCGACGCATATTGCAATCATTATGGATGGCAACGGCAGATGGGCCAAAAAGAGGGGAGCTTCCAGGATATTCGGTCATCAAAATGCAATTAAAGCGATAAGGGAAACGGTCGAAACCAGTGCTGAACTGGGGGTGAAATATCTTACTCTGTATGCTTTCAGTACTGAAAATTGGTCAAGACCACAGGATGAAGTCGAAGGACTTATGACATTGTTGGTAAATACTATTCATAAGGAGTTACCTACGTTGCAAAAAAATAATATTAGTCTGGCA
>CAYTFO010000141.1:0-9806 GCA_964437135.1 uncultured Roseivirgaceae bacterium
CACATATAGTTGCCCAGTACCCCGGTCGATTGTATCACCCGATGACAGGGAATGATATACGCAATAGGATTGCTACCCACTGCCGTTCCTACAGCTCGTGATGCTTTTGCGTTTCCAATATCATTTGCCAAACTCCCGTAGGTAGTAAGCTCACCCTCCCGGATTTTCAAAAGAGCTTCCCATACTTTTAACTGAAACGGAGTCCCTCTAAGGTGAAGACTTAGATTTACTTCTCTTTTAGAGATATTTTCGATGAATGACCATGCTGAATCAATGTGGGCATGATGCTGCTCTGTCAGTTTTGCCAATGAAAACTTTTTTTCCAGTCTTGACCTGCCTTCCGTTTCTGATTTAACAAATTCCAGTGAACAAATTCCTTTTTCTGTACAGGCAAACATTGCATTGCCAAATCTGGTATCCAGATACTGGTAATTGATTTCCAGCCCCTTTCCATTGTTTTTATATTCTCCCGGAGTCATGGACTCAATCGTAATAAAAAGATCATGCAGTCTTCCAGTCCCTGAGAGGCCTGAATTGTGAGCGACGTCAAATAATGAGGGTTGACTACGATTCAGAATACTTTTCGCATGGCTTACGGTAAGATATTGCACAAATTTTTTTGGACTCACTCCAGCCCATTTGGTAAACATTCGTTGAAAATGGTCTGGACTGAGATGTACTTCAGCTGCCACTTCCTCCAAAGTAGGCTGCTTTTTGTATTCCTGATACAAATACTCAATCGCATTTGCTATCCTGCCGAAATCAATCTTTTCCTGTTCATCCATTATTCAAAACTATTGGATCATGCAACCAATAAAAACCCGAAAAACGTGATTTATTTACTACTAAGTTTATATCCTGAAATAGAACCTCTGATTGAATTAAAGTTTTTCTCTCTAAAATCAGGGGATTCATCCACCTATCAAAAATGTTTTTTATTTCGCTTTATCACAAAGTAGTTTAGTGTTACGTAAATGTATAAACTATGAAAAAATATATCTTATTATTTGCTGTTGGAATCAGTTCCTTGTCCTTATTGGGACAGGCGAGGATGATCCCTGTCGATACCATGTTCACGGTTCCGGGATCTGTTGCCATCAATGGAGCAAAAGTTAGCTACATAGCTGAAGCAGGTACCCAACCGGTATGGGATCAGGATGGCAAACCTATCGCCACTCTTCAATATACCTATTATAAAAGAAATGACGTTTCTGACAATGGTCAGAGACCCTTACTTATTTCATTTAATGGAGGACCAGGTTCCGCTTCAGTGTGGATGCACCTTGCCTATACGGGACCTAAAATTCTGAAAATTGATGATGAAGGCTATCCTGTTCAGCCTTATGGTGTAAAAGACAACCCACATTCAGTACTTGATGTCGCAGATATTGTTTATGTAAACCCTGTCAATACGGGGTATTCGCGAATGATTCCGGACAAGGACGGAAAGTATCCTGATAAATCACAGTTCTTTGGAGTAAACGAAGACATCCAGTATTTGGCAGAATGGTTAAACACCTTTGTGACCCGACATAACAAATGGCAATCTCCGAAATACATTATTGGGGAAAGCTACGGTGGCACAAGAGTTTCAGGACTTGCATTAGCGCTTCAGGAAAGACAATGGATGTATTTAAATGGTGTGATATTGGTATCTCCGGCGGACTACAGAGCTTTTGATTCGGATCCACCGGTTGCGGCAGCAATGAACTTCCCCTACTACACTGCAGCTGCGTGGTATCACAAAATGTTACCTCAGGATTTGCAGCAAAAGGACCTTCTTGATGTACTTCCTGAATCGGAGGAATTTGCAATTAATGAACTGATGCCCGCATTGGCAAAAGGAGGGTTTCTTTCAATGGAGGACAAGAAAGCAATGGCAGCTAAAATGTCGAGACTAACCGGACTTTCTGAAAAGTCTATTTTACAAAATAACCTGGATGTACCTACTGGTTATTTCTGGAAAGATCTGATGCGTGAAAAAACAGGATATACGATTGGTAGACTGGATTCCCGATACCTGGGGATTGACAGAGCGGAAGTAGGGGATGGACCGGATTACAGTGCAGAATTGACATCCTGGTTGCACTCATTTACGCCATCCATCAACTTCTATTTGCAGGAAACTTTAGGTTGGAATACTGACATCAAATACAATGTCTTTGGACCGGTAAGACCCTGGAATTTTGAAAACAACAATACCAGAGATGATCTTAGACAGGCAATGGCAGAAAACCCTTACCTGAATATTATGTTCCAGTCAGGATACTACGACGGAGCTACTACATATTTCAACGCTAAATATACAATGTGGCAAATTGATCCTTCCGGTAAGATGAAAGATCGAATGAGTTTTAAGGGTTATCGAAGCGGACATATGATGTATTTACGAGCAGAAGATTTAAAATCCGCAAATGAAGACCTACGAGAATTTATTATAAATACAATGCCTGGAACAAAATCAGCTAAGTATTAAGAGTTAAAAAATCCAATTATCTTATTTATCTGACCAGTTTTTGCTTAAATTTTGGGGTGAATTAGAATCATTAATGAAATTTAGGCAGGCTGGTCTTTTTATTTATTTCATTTTACTGAGCGGTTTTCTATACGCTCAAAACCCAACTTTAGATAGTCTTAATGCTTCATTGGCAAAGCAAAAAGAAATTGATAGTGCTTATATCTCAACCCTGGTTGAGTTGTCGTATGCATATACCCAGGTAAATCCGGACTCAACCCTCCAAATAGGTCAAAAAGCATATGATTTAGCTAAGGAGAATAATTTTCGATTGCTGGAGGCCTGGGCATTAAATCGAATGAGTGGTTATTACTGGATGACCGCAAAATTCCCGGATGCTCTTAGAATAGCCCAGCAGTCACTGAAGATTTTTGAGGAACTACAAAATGATAAGGGAATTGCTGATTGTCTCAATGTGTTGGCAAATACGCATGTAATGGATGATGATCCGAATAAAGCTTTGGAGTATTATCAAAAGTCTGTTGAAATATTTGAAAAGTTAAATGACATTGATGCGATTTCGAGGGCTTTTTCCAATATGGGGAGGACGAATTACATCATGGGTCAATACGAAGAAGCATTGGTTTACATGGGAAAAGTGAGGGAGTTGCAGGGAGGAAAAAACAATATCATGGAGTCCATCATGTATAATACAACCGGAGATATTTACCAGGAGCTTAATAAACACGATGTTGCATTACAATATTATTTCCGTGGACTTGAAATTGCTGAATATCTTGGTATTGCCAGAATCATAACTTACAGCACACGAGGTATTGCCGAAGTATATCAAGTTCTGGAAAATATCCCTGAAAGTAATAAATACGCCCAGCGAACACTTGAGATAAGCAGGGAAATTGGCTATTTGGAAAATGTTCGAAATGCCGCCCTTATCCTGTCTGACAATTACAGGTCTTTAAATGATTTTAAAAATGCATACAATTATTTTCTCGAGTATTCTACCACGAAGGATACCATGTTCAACATGGATAAGAAAAGGGGACTGCAGAAACTTGAAGAGAATTTTGAAATAGCTCGAAAACAACAGGAAATTGAATTGCTGACTGCTGAGAAAGAACTTCAAACACAACAAAGCCGTCAACAGTGGATGTTGATGTATGGACTGATTATCATTATCACCCTGGTGGTCATTACAGCTTTTATCCAATACAGACGAAATGTTCTTAAACAAAAGACGAACAGGATTTTGACCGATCAAAAGAATCGGCTTTCCAGGCAAAATCTGGATATAAAAAAGCAGCGTGAGGAAATAGAAAAACAGTCGATGCTACTTGCAAAAGCTAATGAAGCAAAGGATAAACTTTTCTCAATTATTTCTCATGATTTGAAAAGCCCGTTTGGAGCTCTCCTGATGGTTACGGAACATTTAGATAAAGAAACATTTTCGCAGGAAGAGCTGACTACTCTTAAATTGGACCTCCATAGCAAGGTTAAATCACTTAATGAAATGCTAAATAATCTGCTGGAGTGGTCAAGATCTCAAATGAAAGGGACTACTACACAGAAAGAGCATGTGGATATTTCCAAAATGATTCATAATAATGTTTCTGTATTTAATCAGATAGCAAAGGAAAAAGGTATTCATCTGAGCGCAGATATTGAAGAAGGGGTTATGGTGTATGCGGATGAAAACCAAATTGATTGCGTCTTAAGAAACCTGATCAATAATGCTATAAAATTCACAGAGACCGGAGGCGAGATTAAAATTGAACTTGAACAGTCTGATGATAAAGTTCAGGTCAACATTTCAGATACAGGGGTTGGGATTGAGCCGGCAATTAAAGAAAAACTTTTTACTGTAAGCAATGATGTGCATACCAAGGGTACGGCAAATGAAACCGGATCAGGTATTGGTTTATTCCTTTGTAAAGAGTTTATCGAGAATAATTATGGCAAAATTGATGTAGAAAGTGAGCCTGGGGTTGGCAGTACTTTTTATTTTGACTTACCTACAGACAGAGTAGCAGAAGAAGCAAATTAGAGTTTGAGTTTACTCTTTGGTTCAAATTAAATCATACGTTCAAATGAAGAAGTTTTTGATCTGTTCCGTTCTTTCATTTTTCACTTTCTATTCAAAATCTCAATCATTTGATCTAAAATCTCCGGACAATAAAATCACTTTGACTATTTCATTAGAAGAGAATATTTCTTGGACATGTTCTTTTCAAAACCAAAATGTAATTGATAGAACCGAGATAGTTCTGGAGTTTATGAATAATTCATATTCAACGAAGAGTTCAAAATTGCTGAAAGTTGATTCAGGCAGTTTTAATGAAGTAATTGAACCTGTAATTCCACATAAAGATGCCCGGATAGATAATAATTATAATCAGCTTATTTTTCATTTTGAAAATGATCTCAATTTGTATTTCAGAGCCTTTAATGATGGAGTAGCCTACAGATTTGCATATACAGGCGAAAGACAACTTTTCGTAAAAAATGAAACTCTGAATATGAATTTACCTAAGGGCAATATTTCATTTTTCCCACAAGAGACTTCTTTGTATTCCCATAATGAAAGATTGTATAAAAAACTCGAGATTCATAAAATCAAAAAAGACATGTTTTGTAGCCTTCCTGTGCTTTTTCAGAAAGAAGATATTCATGTTTTATTTACAGAAACGGCTTTGCATGACTATCCCGGGATGTTTTTGTCAGGAACCGGTTCAAATACCTTGAGTACCTTATTTCCCAGGTATGTTTTGGAAGCAAAAGATGATATTGAAAATGGACCTGATCGTAATCAAATCCTATTTAAAAAAGCTGAATACATAGCAGAGATTAAAGGTGAGAAACAGTTTCCGTGGCGAGTTTTTATTATTACTGATAATGCTTCAGACATAGTAGAAAGTAATCTTACTTTTCAACTGTCAAATGAGAATAGTTTAAAAAACACTGAATGGATAAAACCAGGGAAAGTTGCCTGGGACTGGTACAACGCCAACAACATATTTGGTGTTGATTTCAAATCAGGAATCAATAACGAGACTTACCAATACTACATTGATTTTGCATCTAAATACGGAATTGAATACGTGATTCTGGATGAAGGTTGGACGAAATCAACTACAAATATTCTTGAATGCAATCCTGAAATAGATGTAGAGGAGTTGATAACCTATGGAAAAGAACGTGGTGTAGGTATTATTCTGTGGGTTTTATGGAAGCCTTTGGATGCTAATACAGAGGAAATACTGGAAACTTACAAAAGCTGGGGAGCAAAAGGGGTGAAAGTCGATTTTATGCAGCGAAATGATCAGGCAATGGTTTCATCGTATGAAAAAATCGCATTAGAGTGTGCTAAAAGAGAACTTATTGTCGATTTTCATGGGGCTTTTAAACCATCAGGATTACGGAGAAAGTATCCCAATATATTGAATTATGAAGGAGTAAAAGGAACTGAAAATAACAAATGGAGTGCTGATATCACTCCTGATCATAATGTAACGATTCCATTTATAAGAATGGCTGCCGGCCCGATAGACTATACTCCAGGTTCCATGATAAATAAACAGGAAGATAACTATTCCATAAGTTTTGAAAGACCCATGAGTTTGGGTACCCGTGCACATCAGGTAGCCATGTATGTCGTTTATGAAGCCCCTCTTCAAATGATGTGTGAATCACCTTCGGTGTATTACAAAGAGCATGAAACCACAAATTTTATAGCTGGAATACCGACAGTTTGGGATGAAACAATAGCTATTGATGGCGCTGTTGGAGAGTTTATTGTTGTTGCCAGAAGAAAAGGAGATATCTGGTATGTGGGGGCAATGACCAATTGGGAAGAAAGGGAAATACAACTAGATCTTTCGTTTCTGGGTTCGGGCATCTATCATGCACAAATTTTTCAGGATGGAATCAATGCAGATCGATATGCTGAAGATTATAAGTTTTCTCAATTACAGGTTGAAGAAACTCAGAAGCTAAACATAAAAATGGCTTCCGGAGGTGGCTGGTCAGCTATTTTTTCTCCAAAATAATTTGATTTTTACCAGCTAACTTTTGTAGAAATTGTAACATTTCTATTAAACTACCTATGTATTACTCATCCAGCCAGTGGATAATATTAAGGATCAGCTTTTTATTATTCCTGGCTCTTGGATCAGATATTCCCAATTTCATCCAGCTTAGCCCAAACCTCAATTGACTCGTAAACATCATGGCTTCACCTGAAAACACGACTTTTCCTTTGCCATATTCCATAAAAGCAAGCTGCGAATACCCTTGTACAGAATAAGGTTCTACTCCTTCAAATTGCCAGGCAGTTTCCGGTTCCCATTGTACATAATCCTTCCCAAACAGTAATACCGGAGTCGCATCTGCCGGGATTCTAAATGCCTGACCGGTGAAAGTTAGTATTGAATCTATATTGGTATCCGTCAGAATTGTCCTGTTTAGTGTGCCTTCTGTTTGTGTGAAAAAATCTGGTTTTCTTATGGTATCCATTGCAAAACCATTGATAAACTCAACATTAAAAGCAGCAGCCAGATCTTTGGCCGCTCCCGAAAATGGCATATGATCTGCAATTAATAACAATGACCCGCCTTCTTCAACCCAGCTTCTAAGAGCCTCTATTTCGTCTTTTTCAAATGCTGAATATGTAGGTTTAGACCAGTTATTCGAGTTTTTCTCATTGATAGCGTTCGCAATTGCCAGTATTTCTACACCTTCAAGGGATTCTCTGGTAAATTTTGCTTCGAAGGGCTTGGTTTTGAAACCATCCGTTCTGACCAGTTTTCCAAATGCCCAATATAGCCCATCCAGTCTGTGGAAATTTGAGTGTGCTTCATCCAGATAAATTACTGGTCCTTCGTTAGGAGAATATTGAGGATCGAAGATGATAGGATCATAAAATTTATCCGGTGCTTGCGAGTTGATCGGAGCGTTTAAAGTGCAGATTACGATAAACATTATGATTAATGTATCTAAAAAATAACTTGTGTTCTTTTGGATGTTATTTGATTTCTGCTTCCTGTAAATAACAGCAATAATGATTAAAAACAATACTAAAGCTACTCCAACCTGTATCGTATTACCTGACATAACTGCCATTGGAGCCAAAAATAGTAGAACCGCTGCAGCTATACTGCTGATAATAAGTTGAACCTTACTCGAATTCGAAGTAACAGATTTTGCATTTATATATCCCCAAACCGGTAAATAAATCAGGATAACCAGTGCTATTCCTCCCAGAAAGAAAAGGAGTTGATTGGGATATTTTACCTGTTTCAGTGCAAGACCAATCATTAAGGACGCAGAAGCTAGTATTCCAATGACTTTGAGAATTTTATCTTTGTTCATTTTTATTAAATGTTATTTCCTGATTAATAAAATGGTCTTTATTTACATCTAATATTCCCGTCATAGGGTAGGATTAAGTGATTTAAAAATAGACAGCCCTAAATTGAAGGTTTTAAGTTATGTGCTGTTTTATCAATATACCGATTAACCAACTTAAAATCAAAAAATAACAGATAATCTGTTTATGATTGTAGGGTGTAGGGGGACTTAAAATCAGTTTTTATCTGCTAACTGAGAATTCTTATCTTTTTTCTTACCAACGATCCTGGATCCTGCGGCTACGACTTTACCAGTAGTATTTCGGATCCCTCTCCAGCTGCTTTTCAACGTATCAACACCGGCATTTTTAGTCGCAGATACTATGCCTGAAATGATCTTACCGCTGGCAGAAACGACAATTTTCTTCAACTGGCTCGCAGACTCTCTGAAAGTTTCTTTCTTTATTTTCTCTTTATTCCAGATTTCAGCATTTCCGCAGTATTTTCTGGCTGTAATCCCCACTCGTAAGGTTAAATAGGCATTAGTAGAACCTTCAAGCAATGAATCCAGTACAATGGTAGCACTTGGACCTAACAGCGGAACTGATCTTCCTGATGCATTCTTAAACATGGCTCCTACAATGGGTTCGATCTGCTGACTGATATCCAAATTTTCAATTTCAGAAGCAACTATCGTATTTAACCCAACAAAAGAATACAATTGGAGAACTTCCCTTAGTGATGGTCTCTGATAATAGATGTGAGCGATCTTCCAAACCATCCGCATCTGGGTTGAAAAAACAGTTAGTGCATCCAATTTCCCATTTTGCGAAACAGATGTGGTCAAAAACACCATGGTTGCGGTTTCCCTTATTATTAAATCTGCTTTTTCATTTAAATAGGATAGTGATAGATCCAGATTTGCATGATTGACAGGTTCATCCCTTTCTTTAAGATGTTTATTTTGTCTGAGTCTTATTACCAGGCTATTCCGATATTTGCGTAATTGAATCTCATTTATTGGTTTTTGGATCGGCTTCGGAAGTTTCATTATCAACCAAACCGGAGATAAAAACAATACCAAAACCAATAGTGCCAACGAACCGGTTACAATTTGTGCTAGAAACACATTAATATCTCTCAGCATCACATATAGTCCACTAAGTTGATTTACCATAAACAGGATAAGCCCTATGGTAAATAGTGCCAATAGAAAAAAACCAATTCTTTTTAGATTCTTCAAATACTAATTCTTTTTAATACGTGCCAGACTTTCCGGTTTCATTTCAAACCTGACACTTCCGTAGTCCCTGTTAACATCTAGTTCCGTGCAGACACCATTGTGATATTTGTAGTAATTATCTCCATCCGGTGAAGACAGTTTATACTCATGGTTGCCTACTTTTTCAAACGTCAACCACCTGCCGAAGGTTTGAGAATAGGTTTTTTGCCCGTCTTCAGGTTCATGAAAATAGATTTTAGTGACGGTATAATCTATTTTTTCTTCCCCAATATCAGAGGGTATTCCATCCATTGTCAATTTATAATCATCCGTCTGATGTATTATTTCTGTCTTTTTTTGATAAGATCCATTTAATGTGTTGTACCCTGAGCCCTTTTTCAA
Organism: uncultured Roseivirgaceae bacterium; assembly: GCA_964437135.1. Classification (GTDB taxonomy): domain Bacteria; phylum Bacteroidota; class Bacteroidia; order Cytophagales; family Cyclobacteriaceae; genus CAYTFO01. The sequence goes on from CAYTFO010000141.1 coordinate 9,443, forward strand.
AATCCCATTTTCAAACCTCTCTTCCAATGAAAAAATAACAGTGAAACTAAAGATAATCTTAAAGGTGACATCACTCTTAACATAGTATTCCTCTACACTTCCATTTTCAGTGCGTTTTATATCCATTATTCCAATGGGCTTATCACCTTTGAAAACTTCGTACTGATAACTTTGTCCTGTAGCTAACACAGGCAACAAATAAAGTAGATATAAACAGGCCTTTCTGGTAATCACGGTGTATCTATATTATATTGTAAGGACGTGTTATGCCTTTAATGGTTGCTCACAATTATTAAAAATTCATTAAAAATAACCTGTTGTGCTAATAAAACAATGCTGAGCTATTTGTAATTTATTTTACTAA
>CAYTFO010000142.1:0-9798 GCA_964437135.1 uncultured Roseivirgaceae bacterium
TTAAGCTACAATTCCTAACTACGATATTGACACTTAGAATCATTCATTTACCACATCCTTACCAAAAGGAACTAAAGCAAGTCCTGCAAGTTTAAGATGCTGCTGTGCAAACGGTATTCCAATTATGGTTATGGCAAAAAAGATCCCGAAGACAAGGTGTGTCACCGCAATCCAGAAACCACCAATCAAGATCCAAATCACGTTGAATATAATATGCAAACACCCACCAGATCGTTCATGAGTGACTACCTTCTTATTAAAGGGCCATAATGCCAATTCTGCCATCTTAACGGTTTGCATTCCAAATGGAATTCCTATAATCGTGATAAAAAGAAATATGCTTGCTACTAAATATTCAATAGCAATCAACACTCCTCCAAATACAAACCAAATTATATTTCCAAGTAATTTCATCTTTTAAGTTTTGTGTTTAACCTAACTCTTATACGTACATTTGATTATCCGGATATAAAAAGTATTTAGTTATGTCAAAAATAGCTCCATTTCATCTCGCAATACCTGTTCATAACCTGTCAGAATGCAGAGAATTTTATAACAATGTGATGAATTGTTCTGAAGGAAGAAGTGATACACATTGGGTTGACTTTGATTTTTATGGACACCAATTGGTTATTCATGAAGTTCCAAAAAAAGAATCTAATGTAGATTCCAACCCTGTTGATGGTCATAATGTCCCAGTCCCTCATTTTGGAGTTGTCCTGGATTGGGACGATTGGCATCAACTTGCGGATCGATTAAAGTCTAAAAACATTTCATTCATCATAGAACCGTATATACGATTTGAGGGTCAGCCTGGTGAACAGGCCACCCTGTTTTTTAAGGATCCATCCGGTAATGCACTGGAATTCAAATCCTTTAAAAATATAGAAATGCTTTTTGCTAAATAGATTTCCCTCTACGAGCTTCTTCCAGACTATTAACTGCAGTTTGTAATTCTCGCTTGAGCTTTACTTCTTTCTCCCGTGCTCTGTTTTTGAAATCTTCAAGCTCATTAAACACCTGCTGATAGTCTTTTTGAGCACGTGATGTAACACTATGGCTTCGTTGGTACATAGTGAACAATATCAGTAAAAGAGCAACTAGTCCAATAATAATACTCCATACCAAAATATGGTAGGCTCCTTTAGAGAATTGAATCCCAAAAAATTCAATGGAGTCATTTTTTTGATTACTCTCATCCAATTTTACTTTCAAATCACTTATCTCGTTATCTCTGGAGGAGATTTCTAACTTTTGATTTGCAACCTGCTTTGTCAGCTGATCAATTTTAGCATTCTGAGTATTTATTGAATCCATCACTTCCTTCCAGAAGTAATTCAACCTTGATTGCCTGATGACTTTATATTCCTTAAATGTTTCACTGCTTTCGAGCATTGAATTCCATTTTCCATTCAATGTTGAAAGAGAGTCCTGTGATAATACGGAAAAAGAAATTGTAAATAAAAAAATGAATACTACCTGATTCCTTAGCTTGTTCATATTCTTTCTGATTTTTTTTGAATTCAATAGTATGTTATCTCACATTCCGGAAATATCTGTCTGAATTCTTCAACTTTGCGATCATTTACTCTGCTATTGTAACAAATCAGAACTTCAAATTCCGGATGTTCCAGCAACCATTGTAGTTGCCATGCTTTGGTATTACTGATATCCAGGTAAACCAATGCTTTCAAGTCGCGAAGCTCTTTAATATTTTTGATTTGTGTACCCGAACAGTCAAGTTTTTTTAATTTTTTCATGTTTGCAAGGGCATCTAATGACTCTACAGCTGTATTTGAAATGATTAGTTCTTCAAGATTGCTAAGTTCACTGATGGTTTTCAACTGATTGAAAGGTGAGCCTGAACATTCTAATTTCTTCAGATTCTTATGTATCACCAGTCCCGACAAATCCATTAAGGATGTTGACCTAAGGTTTAATTCTTCCAAACCTGCAAATTTCTCAAGGGGAGTCAAATCATTAATATTTAAACCTATTACCGTGATCGATGTTTTTTGTACCAATCGATGCAAACTCTCTTCAGACTCACTGCTTTCTAAATATTGACTGAATACTTTCTTCCAGTCGGCATTTAATTCTGACCACCATGAACTGAGTTCTTCGGATCGATGAATAACTGCAACATTTTCATTCTTTGACCACAATAATTTTGCATCCTCTGATCTGATGTTGGTGTTATTTGCATACACAAAGTTCAACTGAGAAAGACTAACCAATGGATAAAGGCTAGAAATGTCAGTATTATTGACTTCGATCTTTTCAAGAAATTTGAGATCTTTTAATTCTGAAATTGATGAAATTGGATTTTCATTGGCTTTAAGAACTACCAGGCTTTTTAATCCTGTTGCAAAGTCCAGGGATGAGATACCTGAATTGCTGATATTTAACCATTTCAAACGAGTAAATTTACTTAATGGAGTACCGTTAAGTAAGTTATTATTGGAAACATCTAAGGTATCTTTTTGCAAAAGATTTACGAGACTTTCACTCGTGATCTCCGTATTTTCTGAACTAATTAATGCTGATTTCCATGATGGACTTAATTTTTGCCACCATTTCATTAGTCCTTCAGAATTCGTAATGACCAAAACCTCCCTTCTTTTTTGCATAAAAGCCAATGCATCTTCTTCACTGATATTGGTGTAATCTGCATAAACCTTTCTCAACGACTTTATTTCACTCAGAGGAGATAGATCATCTACTCCTGTCTGATTTATTGTAAGACTTACCAGTGATCTTAAGTTGCTTAAGGGCGTTAGGTCTTTGATATAGGTATTGGAAACCACAAGAGTATGAAGTCTGCTCAATCCCTCAAGACCAGCAAGACCCACTACATATGTTTTATCCAGATTTAAATACTCTAGTTCTGAAAGCTCCGATAGCAATTGTGTAGAATTGAAGCTGGTGTTTGAAATGTTTAAATGCCACAATTGCTCTACTCTTGATACAGGTGTAAAGTCAAACAACTGAGTTGAAGAAATGTCCAGATTTCGAAGATTACCATTATTCTCAATACTGGCAAGATCCCGGATTTGTGTATTAGATAAATTCAAATATTCTATTTTCTTAAAATAGTCAACTACAGAGATATCTTCTACTCCCGTATTTGAAATATCCAGATAAACCAGATTTTGCATAAACCTAAGAGGTAATAATTCTTTTACCGACGTATTGGAAAGATTTAGGTACTTCAGTTTTCTTAGTTCAGATAAAGCTAAAATATCTGATACCCATTCAGCGCCATAAAAGTTGAGAGAATCAATATCGGAAAACTGCTCAAGTTGTTCCAATGAAACAGAATCCTCAATAATCCTGAACTCATTCTTAAAAAATATTCGCCAATCAGTATCCAGACTCGACCACCAATTTTTGAGCGCTTCTTCCCTGCTTATTTTTGTTGAGTAAATACTAACTACATTGAGTTCACCCCTTGCATCTAAATTCACTTCCATAAACCGTTCACCGGAATTAGAAACCTCATTACCTTTCAAATCCTCTCCTTCCCAATTGCTAATAAACTTGACCAGATAAAAGTCATCTCCAATTTCATTTTGTGATTTGGAAATAGATACATCTGTAAACGAAAAGCGAATAGTCCTAAAAAAGAAATCTACATCTCGTAAATAAGCATTTACATTTTTATTGACAATGGCTGATCTTTCTAATGAAAGGTCATCCTCGATCTGCACTTCATTATCTCTAAAGATCTTTTCAAAGCTTTCACTGATAATGATATCTTTTTCAGAGGATGGAGTAGAGCTTTTACCAATTGTATTGAGCATAAACTGGTAGTAGTTTACCAGATTTTCTACTTTCCCGATATTTGGATCATCCTGTGCTGAAGAAAACAGCGGGGAAATAATCCAGATACAAACAAGCAATTTCTTTAGTATGAAATGCTTAATATTTGCCATAAATGTAGTCTCTCAATTGCTTTTTCTGGCCATTATCAACCTGTACTAGGTTTGAAATCAACCAACCTGTATTATATCCTGGTCTATTGTAATAAGACACTTCAAAATACCAGTTTTCAACACCAAAGAAATGGTACTTGACATTTTGAACAGTTTTAAAACTTAAATTTCCGTTTTTCAGATCGTAGATAAACAATGTTAAATAGTCCGGTGCAAAGCTATCAGATGTAAAAGATTCAGGATTTTCTTTAAAAGCCTTCCTTAGATTCATAAAGCCAAGTTCATGACTCATGGGATGTACAAAAGGTTTTGTTTCGGTAGTGTCCTTATCGAAAAATCTTGAATATTCTGAAAAATATACATCCTGTATCACCCATTCGTAACCCTTACGCTGTTTTTGAACCTTCATAAAAAGTTGAATATCTACTGATTTTCCTTTGTATAAAAAGGATGTATTCACCTCTGCAATTAAATCCTGATCATGAAGATTCAAATAAATTGGATTTTTGATTGATTCCTTTGCGAAATCTCTGATCTCACCAGAGTTAAAGGATGTATTTGATTGATCAAAAAGGCTTGGAATATATTTTTTACGAAGGTTATTATCCCGATATCTTTTGTCTCCTTCATAATATCGGTTCCCTTCTTCGTCTTCCTCGCCGTTGAACCTTCTAAAAAATTGATTAAGCTGCTTGGTTGAAGCTACCAGTTTTTCTTCGGTAGCTTTCATTTCATCATACATACCATTTTGCCCCTGGGCATATGTGCCCAGAGACAAAATGACTGTTACCAAAAAGAAAACTATTTTCATGCAGATGTCTCAGTAACTCTGATATCACCTAACAATACATCCCAAAATTCAATCGTACGACCCGCAATTTGTGTTTGTTTTTGCTTGACATAAATAGTGATATCTTTTTTAGTCGTATCCTTATAGTTTAATCCATCATCAGATATTCCTTCAAAACGCTGATAAATAGTAATAACGCCTACAAAAGTTCCATCTGGCTGCCTTTCCAGGTCACTGATGTAATGTATATCGTACCAGTTTATGGTTACTCTATCATAATTCAAAGCCATTAGTCTTTCGAAATATTCACGAACTTTGTAGTAGTTTATCTCTTCCCGGTTCAACGAAGAGACACCCATTTCGCTATCAGGAGCAAACAATTCTTCAGCCCGGTCCATGACCCTCTGAGCTTCCGAGAATGCTGTTTCTTTATTTCCAATAATGCTGATGTATTTGCTTAAATCTCTTACTTTTTCAAGTGCAAGTGAATCAATGGCCTGCTTTCTCCTGGGATCTACGCTGGTTTGTGCGTTTGATAGTTGAATTACTCCGGTCAACAGGAGTATTATCGATAATATTTTAACTATATCTTTCATCTTCTTACTTCTTTCTTAATACCAACTCTTTTATTTTCCCATTATCTGACCTTACAATTTCCTCAACTTCCACATTGTAATTTTTAGTATCCTTAAGATATTCCAAATACTTTTTTATGGTAGTTGGCTCGTCGTAATCAACCTGCCCTCCTGAACTATAAATAACGATTAATACCGGAGCATTTGGATTATCGAACATCAATAATGCATCCGAAATTGACTTATTTGCCGAAGCAGGAGAAGGCGCATTCGCTACCGCCTCAAAAAAGGTATCCAGCTGATCCGAAGCATCTCTCTTCACTGGTTTTACCGGTTTTGAGACTTCCTCCGGTTCTTCTTCAACTACTTCTTCTGTTGTTTCCTCAGCCATTTCATCTTTTATTTCCTGAGCATCGGAAATCTCTGTTGCTTTCTTTTTTGATTTACAGGAAGAAAAAGCAAAAACTGCCATTAGTACTAGTATTCCAAAAAAATAATTAGATCTTGATATTTTCATATGTTTATAATTCTTAACAACTAAACTTTAATAAGTTAACAAATAGTGTTCCAAAAAAGGAATAAAGCTATTTAAATAATTTAAATTCCTGATTTACAGCTATTTATTTATCTCTTTTTGCCAGGTATCCCGAAGTGTTATCGTTCGGTTAAAAACTACATTCCCATTTTCGGAATCTTCATCGATTCGAAAATATCCAATTCTTTCAAACTGATAGATATCCCCGATTTTTGCCTGTTTTATTACCGGTTCGACTTTTACATTTTTTACGATTTCAAGTGAGTCTTCGTTAAGGTGATTTTTAAAATCATCATCTATTTTACTCATATTTTCGGTGACAAAAAGCCGATCATATAGCCTTGCTTCCACATCCACCGCATGATCTGCGGAAACCCAGCCAAGTGTTCCTTTCACTTTCTTTCCGCTTGTATCCTGTCCACTTCGCGTATCTGGGAAGTATTCCGCATATATTTCCTCAATTTCGCCTGATTCACTCTTTTTAAAACCCGTACATTTAATAATGTAAGCAAACTTTAATCTTACTTCTCTTTCTGGTCCAAGTCTGAACCATTTTCTCGGGCTGGGTGGGTTTTCCAGAAAATCACTTCGATCAATCCATAATTCCCTGCCAAATGGTATTTCTCTATTACCAGCAAATTCATCTTCTGGATTGTTGACACCTGAAAGCATCTCAACCTTTCCTTCCTCCCAATTTGAGATAATCAACTTTACCGGATCCATTATTCCAAAAACTCTGTTTGAAGTTTTGTTGAGGACTTCGCGTACAGCATGCTCCAAAATCGCAATATCATTCAAACCATCTCTTCTGGCTACACCTGCAGCATCAATGTATTTTTTAATGGCAGAAGGTGGAAATCCCCGTCTTCGGATACCCGATAAAGTCGGCATCCTGGGGTCGTCCCATCCGTTTACTTTTCCTAACTCCACCAGCTCTCGAAGGTACCGCTTACTCACGATGGTATAAGAAGGCCTCAATCTGGCAAATTCAGTTTGTTCAGACGGAAATATCTCTAATTCCTTTATTAGCCAATTATATAGTGGTCGATGTTCCTCAAATTCAAGAGTACACAATGAGTGAGTGATACTTTCAATACTATCGCTTTGTCCGTGAGCAAAATCGTAAGTCGGATAAATACACCAGCTATCTCCTGTGCGATGGTGAGGCATATGTTTTATCCTGTATAAAATCGGGTCTCGCATATGCATATTCGGAGAACTCATATCTATTTTAGCTCGCAACACTTTCTCTCCGTTTTTATACTTACCTGCTTTCATTTCATCCAGAAGTGTTAAGTTTTCATCAACTGACCTTGAACGAAAAGGAGATTCTTTGCCAGGCTGGGTAGGAGTTCCCTTTATTTCATTAAATTCTTCCTGCGATAGATCATCAATATATGCTTTGCCTTTTTTTATAAGCTGGATAGCATACTCATACAATTGATCAAAATAATCCGAAGCATAGTATTCTCTTTCTTCCCAATCATATCCCAGCCATTTAATGTCATTTTTAATTGATTCCACATACTCTGTATCTTCTTTTTCAGGGTTTGTATCATCAAATCTTAAGTTACAAATGCCATCATACTTTTGCGCGAGACCGAAATTTAATATAATTGACTTAGCATGACCTATATGTAGATATCCATTTGGTTCTGGTGGAAATCTTGTATGGATTTTTTTATGCTTTCCTTCCTTTAAATCTTTCTCTATTTTTTGCTCTATAAAATTAAGAGGCTTATCGTGCGTAGAATCCATTTATTTGCTTGAATTAAGGTGCAAAATAAATGGAAATAAATCAGCTTATAAAGACTTAGCAGATATATTCAATGATCGGTTAAAATGGGCGATAAGATAAAATCTGCTTAATAAATTCCATACCTGAATCAGGGTAGATCAACAATCCAAAAACGATTCCATAAAGCGCTCCAAATAAATGTGCATTATGGTTGATTCCATCTGATGAATTTTTCCCCTGGTTATATGAATAGATCAAGTAAAGTATACCTAAAATAAATCCCGGTAAGCAGAGAATACCAAACAGGCAGATATCATTCAGGGGCAAATACAGAATAGAACAGAAAACTATTGCACTTACAGCTCCTGAGGCTCCCAATGAATTAAAGCCGGGATAATTTCGATACTTTATTGCAGTTGGTAAATCTGAGATGACAATAGAAGAAAAATAGAATACAAGGAAGATAATAGAGCCTAAAAAATCTCCTAGAACCAGATTAAAAATAGTTTCTACCACTCTGCCAAAGAAGTAGAGTGTAAACATATTAAAACCTAAGTGGACATATCCTGAGTGGATAAAACCTGAAGTGATAAATCTCCAGTATTGCTTCTGCTTGAAAATTTCATACGGATTCATCATGAAACCGTAGTACATATTTCCATTGTTCCAGGCTAGATAGCTAACAATTACTGAGACTACTATAATTATGAGTGTCAATGAAAGCATGCTTCTACTTCTCTCTATTCATTAATTTAACAGCATATTGTTTCAGAAGTTCTTTAGAGCTTTGATTTCCGTCAAAATTGTCAAGTTGAGTTATGCCCAGATCAAAATATTGATCTATTTTTTTTCTGGTCATTTCAGGGATTTTCAATTCGTCATATATTTCAGTAACAGCACGAACTTTCTCTTCAGAGTCGAATTTCTCCTTTTTCAACCAATTATTCAATTCCTCTGCAAGCTTACCCTCAGCCTTCTTAAGGGCATTAATCAGAAGATATGTTTTTTTGTTCGAGATGATATCGCCTCCAACCTGCTTTCCAAATTTCGAAGCATCGGCATAAACATCCAAATAATCATCCATCAATTGAAAGCCTATCCCCAGGTTTTGTCCGATTTCAAAAAGAGCACTGGCTTTTTCAATACTTAAACCCCCAAGAAGAGCTCCCAGCTCCATGCTGTACCCAAGTAAAACAGCCGTTTTTAATCGAATCATTTCTATGTAATCGGATTCCTCCACGATATCTTCCTTCTCAAAATTCATATCAATCTGCTGACCCATACAAACTTCCACTGCTGTCCGATTAAACCTTGCAATGACAGTTTTTAGATTTGAGGAATTTGACTCAAGCAAAAAGTCATATGCCTTTACCAGCATCGTATCCCCACTAAGAATAGCAACTGTTTCATCCCATTTTTCATGAACTGTAGGTCTTCCACGTCGAATAGGTGCATTGTCCATAATATCGTCATGCATCAAAGTGAAATTATGGAATATTTCAAGTGCAAGTATGGGCCTAACGACAGAGTCAACTTCACCTCCAGATAATTGGTAAGACAACAAACCAAGTGTTGGTCTTAATCTTTTACCCCCTAATGACATTATATATTCAATGGGTTCAAAAAGATTTTTAGGGTACTCCCCATATGAAAGCTCAGAAATTTCTTTTTCTATTAATTGTAGAATTTCAGGAATATCCCTCATGTATTAGGTGGTTTGAGAATAGGCAATATTACGAATCAGTATCCGGGTCAACAAGTAAAAGATCAATAGTTCTTCTGTCAATATCTGTTCGAACTACCTGCACAAACAGGCCATCTCCAAGGGTTATCACTCGTTTATTGTTTTTCCCAATGACTGACAGTTCTTTTTCATTATACTCATAATAATCATCTTCCAGGTCTGTGAGCCTCACCATTCCTTCACATTTGGTTTCAATTATTTCAACAAAAATACCCCACTCCGTAACGCCAGAGACTATGCCTGCATAAACCTCTCCAAGCATACCGGACATGAATTCAACTTGTTTGTATTTAATGGAGGCTCTTTCTGCATCCGCTGCTCTTTTTTCCCTTTCTGAGGAATGAACACATAGTTTTTCATAGGGTTCAGATGCTGGTGATTTTTCGCCTTGCAGATAATGCCACAGTAAACGATGAACCATAACATCAGGATATCTTCTTATTGGAGAAGTAAAATGAGTGTAATGATCAAAAGCCAGCCC
>CAYTFO010000143.1:0-9772 GCA_964437135.1 uncultured Roseivirgaceae bacterium
TGTAATGTTACTATTTCCTGTTTTCTGCTTCGCTAATTCAAGCGCTTTTTGTTCAGTTTCTGCTACTACAAAGTCGTTTTCTCCTTCTCCATAATAATATGCAGGTATTCGATGTCCCCACCATAGTTGTCTCGAAATACACCAATCCCTCACATTTTCCATCCAGTGATTGTAGGTATTCTTAAACTTTGATGGGTAAAGCAGAATTTCATCTTCCATCACCACCTGATGCGCTTTTCTGGAAATATCTTTCATTTTTATGAACCATTGAAGCGAAAGCTTAGGTTCTATAACCGTATCCGTTCTTTCACTTCTACCAATTCTGGTGACAAATTCTTCTTCTCCAACCAAAATACCTGCTTCATCAAGGTCATTTATGATCATTTTTCTTACCTTGAATCTGTCTTCACCTATGTATTTCTCAACCCCACATTTTTCATTTAGCTTTCCATCAAGATCAATGGTATCAACTATTTCCAGGTTATGTCTTAATCCAATCTCATAATCATTAGGATCATGTGCAGGTGTAACTTTAAGACAACCAGTTCCAAATTCTTTATCAACATAGTCATCTGCAATGATTGGAATTTCTCTTTCGACGAAAGGCACAATAGCCATCTGACCTATTAGATGTTTAAATCTTTCATCTTTTGGATTTACAGCTATCGCCGTATCTCCCATAATAGTTTCAGGTCTTTGAGTTGCTATAATCACAGACTCATCTGAGTCCTTTATTTTATATTTTACAGAGTACAAGCTGGATTTCTCACCATCTTCTCGATAAATCACCTCTTCATTTGATACTGCAGTCTTAGCAACAACATCCCAGTTGATCATTCGTAAACCTCTGTATATGAATCCTTTGTTATAAAGATCAACGAATACTTTAATAACAGCCTTGTAGTATTCATCATCCATTGTAAAAGCCGTTCTATTCCAGTCACAGGATGCACCTAGCTTTTTTAATTGTTCGAGAATAATACCTCCATATTTTTCTTTCCATTCCCATGCATGCTTGAGAAAATCTTCACGGGTGAGATCACTTTTTTTGATACCTTTTTCTCTTAACATTTTAACAACCTTGGCCTCTGTAGCAATAGATGCATGATCGGTTCCAGGTACCCAGCAGGCTTCCTTACCTTCCATTCGGGCTTTTCTGATCAAAATATCCTGAATGGTATTGTTTAGCATATGCCCCATATGCAACACGCCGGTTACATTAGGAGGTGGTATCACTATTGAATAAGGTTCTTTTTCAGGGTTTACTTTTGCTGAAAAGAAGTCATTATCCATCCAATATTTATACCACTTATCCTCAACTTTCGAGGGGTCATATTTTTTTGCTAAAGCCATGCTTTCGTCTATCTTTTAAAATTGAATGCAAAACTAATTCAACTGTATAGATTATCATGAAATAAGATAATAAAAAGCAAAATTGAATCTTCTTGGTTAGTATTGTGAAAAAGAACAAATAATGATCATTTCTCCCGAAAAAGTAAGTATTCCAGAGTTCCATGGTTATCTGTTAGGAGCAGTTTGCCCCAGACCCATTGCGTTTGCAAGTACAATTGATGATAAAGGCAATGTTAATTTAAGCCCATTTAGTTTCTTTAATGCTTTCGGGGCCAACCCTCCAACACTTATTTTTTCACCAGCAAGAAGAGTTCGGGATAATACCACAAAACATACACTTGAGAATGTACAAAAAATACCGGAGGTTACTATCAATATTGTGAGTTACGATATTGTAGAACAAATGTCGTTGTCAAGTACAGAATACCCGGAAGGAGTAAATGAATTTGTGAAATCAGGTCTTACTGAAGAACCTTCTGAAAAGGTAAAACCTCCAAGGGTTAAAGAATCGAAGGCATCTTTTGAATGTAAAGTTACTCAGATTATTGAAACCGGACAGGAGGGAGGAGCCGGGAATCTGATTGTTTGTCAAGTTCTTTTAGCTAGAATTGATGATGAAATATTGGATGAAAAAGGAAAAATTGATCCTTTTAAACTTGATTCAGTTGGAAGAATGGGAGGGGATTGGTATGTTCGAGCAAACGGAGAAGCTTTATTTGAAGTAGCAAAACCTTTAAGAAAAATGGGAATAGGAGTAGACCAATTACCGAAAAGCATAAGACAGAGTGAGATATTGTCAGGAAATGATTTAGGTAAACTTGCGAATGTTGAAGCACTTCCAGACCAAAAAGAGGTGGATGCGTTTGCTTCTGAACCGGAAGTATCTGCTATCCTTGAGTATTTCACAGAAAATCCAGAAGGCAGAACGGATGAGCTTCACAAGCTTGCCAAAGAATACTTAGCGCAAGGTGAGGTTGAAAGTGCATGGAAAACTTTACTTCAGTCTTAGAATGCAAATTTATTTTTAAACTCTAATAATTCGTCATTCAATACAGATTCTTGTGGTTTATCAATGTAATTGAAAAGCGCAGAATCTTTTTGGATTGTAAGTTCTCTTAAGTTCATATGTTGATTTGAAAAAATAAACTCCAGGTTAGGGTATATTTCTTTCAAAGCATCTAATAAGTCTAAAATTTGAAGGTTTTTATCGACAAGATTATAGGTTCCGGAAGGAACTTCTCCTAGAATAATTTGAGATAATGCTGAAGCTAGTTTCTCGACATGTATGAAAGCTCTGGTCTGTTTTCCAGTTCCGAAAATCTGAATTCTATTCTTAAAATTAGCATCGAACATAAATCTGTTTATTACCGCATCAAATCTCATACTTCTGTTAAATCCATAAACATTACCACCCCGAATGATGATTGCGTTCATGTCTTTCATAAGACGATTTACATGTTCCTCACCTCGAAGCTTGGATATGCCGTAAAAAGTGGAAGGGTTGGGTTTTGAACTTTCAGTTATTTCATTATTGCTTGCACCATAGATTGATGAGCTACTGAGATAAATAAATTTTTGTATGTTTGATTCCTCAGCTGCATACACTACCTCGGCTGTACCCCAGTGATTTACCTGCTCATAAAAATGCGGGTCAGTATTTGCAAATGGAGTTGTTACAATTGCTGCCAGATGTATGACAACATCAATGCCTTCCAGCTCTTTTCTGAGTAATCTGCTATCCAATATTTCCCCATTAATAAATTTTATTTTTTTGGGATTTTGGTATGGATTGCCTAAAAATAGGTTGAAGTGTCCTTTTGAAAGGTTATCGTAAAGCTTTATCTCTTCTATTTCAGATTTCTGAACAAGTACTTTGGTTAGTTCAGTGCCGATGTATCCGGCCCCACCTGTGATCAATACTTTCATTTCAACTATTTATTAATAAGATCAGTATGCAGACCGCATTCAATTTTATTTAACCCAAACCATCTTGCTTCTCTCTCCTGAAGTTCAAGATCAAATTTTCGGGTACAGGGTTCACAACCAATGCTGCTATATCCTTTTAGCTCCAATGGATGCCTGGGGAGATCATGTTCCTTTATGTAAGCATATATTTTTCGTTTATCCCAGTCCAGCATTGGGTGAAATCTAGTGCAATTATAAGGTGCGGGTTGCTCAACTTTCATTGATTTTCTGGTTGCACTTTGATCAGCTCTTACACCATTGATCCAAATATCAAAATTGGATAATACAGCTTCCATTGGTTGGGTCTTATTCAGATAGCAGCAATGGTCGGGGTCAGTAGTAAACATAAGCTTACCGTTGGGTTCTCGCTGTAAATATTTTGGAGTGTTTGGCTTTAGATCAATAATATTCAAGCCAAATAGTTCGCTAATTTCATCTCTGAAGGATATTGTATCCGGAAATAGATATCCAGTATTAATAAAGTAAACAGGTATTGTTGGATCTATTTTACTGAGAATATGAAGCATTACCAGACTGTGTGTTTGGAACGAAGATGTAGTAAACATACTTTTTCCCTCAGCCCGGTAATCCTGTATTTTTTTCTTTATCTGAGAAACTTCCATTTTGGCTCTTTAGAAGAAACAAAACAACAGTCTATCCCAAACAATTCAAAATTGTGCTTCAAATTTCATTTTATTCCCCAGTCATTGGAAAGCTTTTCTGCTGCGATAATACCACTTAGGGCTGTCCCGGGTATTCCCTGACCTGGATATGCAGTGTCTCCAACCAGATAAGCTCCTTTTGAATCCAATCTGCATTCATTCATTTCCCAGGGTTTGATGTTTTTAAATTGCGGGTAGCCACCAACAAATCCCCATTCTCTTTTTGTCCACTTACTCCAGGACTTTGGACTGGATGAATGCATATACTTTATATTCTCTTTTTTGATAAAATCACGATTGTCCAATTCTTCAATTATCACCCTTTCCAATAATTTAGAATCCACGATATTATTTTTGGGGTCAGGTATATGCGTGCTGATCGAAGCAACCAGATGATCTTTTTCATCAGCTCTGGATAAATCTTCAGGATGACTGTAGCTTATAAAAATGCTTTTGGAACCTATTTGAGACAAAGGTTTTCTCAAATGAACCTGATGGTGCAAAACATCTATATCTTTTGACTTTTTAAATCCAATCCCTAACTGGAACGCAGAGTTTAGTTTTTCTGATTCCATTATCACTTTTTTAGACTTGATGCTACTGTTGTCATCGAACAGTTTTAAAGTATTATTTACGGGTAAGCCTGAGATCAGTAGTCTGGATTTGTAAGAATTATTTTTTGTTCTTATTTCGTATTCATAATTTTTCTTGAGTATCTGAGTTACTTCATTTCGATACAAAATTCCACCTCCATTATTTTTGATATATTCAACAAACGGGTTTACCAGGTTGATGAGCCCACCATCTACATAATAGTTTGAATAATTGGTGTAGCAAAGTGAGGTCGCTCCAAATAAAAAGTTAACTTCTTCAAGATAATTTTGAGCAGTGATCAATAGTTGTTCATTTACAAACTTTTCGAATGAATCATCGCTAATATTGTAATCAAGTATTGCCTCCTGAGTGCTTTTAAAAGCATATTTTGTTTTGGGTATATCATCAAAAGAAAATGATTTCATCAAATTGGTGAAATCCGAAAACTTTTTCGGTGGGAATGTTCTGTATTTTGTAGATGCTTTCCACACAAATTGACTCAAATCGTAAGCTTTTTTCCAAAATCCCTCCTGATCGCCATCAAAGTGCTTACTTATTTCTTTTATCCAAAGATTTAAATCCTGATATCTATTAATCGTATTGCCATTCTCAAGATGAACCTGCATTGGGAGCTCGAGTTTTCGCATAGGAATTTTTATGCCGGTTTTATCCAGAATGTATTTTAATGGCATATTTTCATCCATACCTACAAGGGTTGTAGCTCCTGTTTCAAAAGTGAATCCTTTGCGCCAATAAGAAGAAGTGCATCCCCCTGGTATCCAGTTTTGCTCAATAATTAAAACCTTAAGTCTTTTTGAAGCAAGAAGTGCCGCTGCTGATAACGAACCCATTCCCGAACCGATGACAATTACATCATGCATTATGTTTGTTTAATATTTTAATTAGAAAGTTGAACAAAAACTTTATCAATTAAGTTTGGTGTTATAATTGTATTAACAAACAAAATCGAAAATTGATCAATCTAAATGAAGGTTGCAGTATACAGGAAAGAACATTTTAACGCAGCACACCGATTGCACAATCCAAATTGGTCTGAAGAAAGGAATGAACAGGTATTTGGTAAATGTAATAATCCAAACTGGCATGGTCATAACTATGAACTGTTTGTAAAAGTTATAGGAGAACCAGACCCCGACACAGGCTACGTTTATGATATGAAAGAACTGAGTGATCTGATAAAGGAAAATGTCACAAATAGATTCGATCACAAAAATTTAAATTTAGATGTACCTGAATTTAAGGATATTAATCCTACTGCTGAAAATATCGTTATAGTAATATATGATATCCTAAGAAAAGAGATTGATCAAAAATTTGATTTGCAAATAAGATTATATGAAACAGAAAGAAATTTTGTCGAGTACCCAGTTGGATGAATCCTTGCTGGATGATGACCATGCAGTGGGTTCAAGTGAAACGCCTTTGAGGGAAGACGCCTTTGAAATGGATGATGACCTGAAGATTGAGTTGATAGAAAAACATTTCAAAGAAATAATGCACATTATGGGACTTGACCTGACAGACGACAGTTTACAGGGAACGCCCAGAAGAGTAGCAAAAATGTATGTTAAGGAAGTTTTTAGTGGGCTGGATCCAAAAAACAAGCCTCTTGTCAGACTTTTCGAAAATAAATATAAGTACGATCAGATGCTTGTAGAGAAAGATATTACTTTTTATTCTCATTGTGAGCATCATTTCGTACCAATTTATGGTGTTGCACATGTGGCTTATTTTCCCAACGGAAAAGTAATTGGTCTTTCAAAAATCAACAGGATTGTGCAGTATTATTCAAAACGACCGCAGGTTCAGGAAAGACTCACTATTCAAATAGCAGAAGATCTTAAGGAGTCATTACACACAGAGCATGTAGCTGTTGTAATGGATGCAACTCACATGTGTGTCTCATCCAGAGGTGTCAATGATACAAACAGTCAAACAGGTACTGCACATTTCAGCGGCAAATTTTTAGATCAGGATATCAAAAATGAGTTTTTAAATTATATAAATTCAAAAACAAAATAATATGACTTTAGAGGGAAAAAATGTAATCGTAATTGGAGGTACGAGTGGAATAGGTGCGTCAATAGTTGAAAAACTTGTTGAGGCAAAAGCAAATATGTACAACGTATCCCGTTCAGAAAGTAACAACAATGATGTAACAAACATTAAATTAGATATCACTACTGATTTTGATAAAATTGAGGATCTTCCAGATTCTATTGATGGCTTAGTTTATTGTCCGGGTTCAATTAACCTTAAACCCTTTCAAAGCTTAAGTATTGACGATTTCCAGAATGATTTTGAAATCAATGTTTTAGGTGCAGTGAAAGTACTAAAGGCATGCTTAAAAGGACTAAAAAAATCCGGATCAGCATCAGTAGTAATGTACAGTACAGTTGCGGTGACTCAGGGGATGAATTTTCATTCATCTATAGCCACATCAAAAGCAGGTGTTGAAGGGTTAGTAAAATCACTGGCAGCTGAGTGGAGTAGAAATGGAATTAGAGTTAATGCAATTGCGCCAAGCTTAACAGATACCCCTATGGCCGGAAACCTGTTATCATCTGAAGATAAAAGAAAAGCTTCTTCCGACAGACATCCCCTTAAAAGAGTGGGAACATCAGATGAGATGGCAGATGCATCGGTTTTTCTATTATCAGAAAAGTCTGGTTGGATGACTGGCCAAATCTTGCATATTGATGGAGGTCTATCAAGTGTAAGGCCAATTTAGTTTAAACATTTTTTTGATCAGTTTGTATTAACATTATTTAAGAGAAAAAATGGCAAGGACACCTGAATCTTTTATGATATACAAAGAGGAGCTTAGAAAAGCTGAAGTTGAGAAGAAAAGACTAAAGGAAGAGTATGAAAGTAAGCTTAGTGAACTTAAATCAGAGCTTTCTGTTTTAAAAGAAAGGATATATTCCCAGGAAGATATGCTACGAAGAGTCGTTGAGTATGCTTCCAAACTAGAAGAAACTATGGATCAACTAAATTCTAAAGTTGATCTTGATATTTTAAAAAATAGTAACGGTTACCATTAATATGAGTTTGGAAATGGAAACACAGGAAATGCTCCAGATAGGGGATAAAAAATTTACCCAAATATTCGAAAGTCAATTTGCTAATTCTTTTGTAGAAGAAAATGGAGATACTCTATTATGTATTTTAAAGGCAGAGTATATTCCCATAGCAGAATTTAAAATGCTCTTTGAGAATATGATGGAAACTGTTAAAACGGGGAAAATCACTACATTTATTTTTGATAAAAGATCGTTAAGAACATTTCATCAGCCTTCCATGGAATGGTATTATTTAGAGTGGAAAACAGACGCTTTAAAATACGGTTTATCTCGTCACCGGAAAATATTACCTGACTTGAAATGGTTTGTAAAAGCTGTAGAAATTGCTAAAAAAGGACTTGATTCAAGATTATCATCTGAAGTAAGAAATAAGCTTGAAATAAGGTACGTTGATACTTTGGAACAGGCAGTATTATAATGGAAAGATCATTTCATGACTTTAATAGTCTTGAAAAAATATTCAGGACTAATCTTATTAATAGTTTTACAGGATTTAAAAGCTTGAACCTTATTGGAACTGAATCTATTTCAGGCATTTCAAATCTTGCATTATTCTCTCAGGTTATCCATGTAGGGGCAAATCCACCTTATGTCGGGGTTTTATTTAGGCCTAATTCTGTACCCAGACACACATTAGAAAACATAATCGAAACAGGTTTTTTTACTATTAACCATGTAAAAGAAAGTTTTCTTGTATCAGCTCATCAGACATCTGCACGTTGGGATATATCTGAATTTGAAGCTTTAGATATAGAAAAAGAGTATAAGGAAGGTTTTTATGCGCCTTTCGTTAAAGAATCGAATATAAAAGCTGCCTGTGAGCTTAATGAAAGAATCGATATAAAATCGAATGGCACTCATTTTATCGTAGGAGAGATTAAAAGATTATACATTCCAGAGAACACTGTAAGTCAAGATGGTTATATTGATATTGAAAAGGCTGGTTCTCTTACAGTTTCCGGCCTGGATAACTATCATAAAACAGAAAGTATTGTTCGATTACCTTATGCAAAACCCAGGCATCAGGAAGCTAACCTATGACCCACTTATTAGTAGTCAATGAGAATGGAATATATTGTCCTGAAGCAAATGTTTACATTGACCCCTGGAAACCAGTCGAGAAGGCGCTCATAACACATGCTCATTCAGATCACGCCAGATGGGGTAGCAGATATTATCTTGCTCAAAAGAAAAATAAGGACATTCTAAAACTTAGACTAGGACAAGATATAAATCTGCAAACTGTAGAATTTAATGAATCAGTATCAATAAATAATGTAAAGTTTTCATTCCATCCTGCCGGGCACATTTACGGTTCATCTCAAGTAAGAGTAGAATATAAAGGTGAGGTATGGGTAGTAACAGGTGATTTTAAACTTCATGAAGATAATGTATCTGATACCTTTGAACCCATTATTTGTGATACAATCATTACAGAATCTACTTTTGGATTGCCAGTTTTTAAATGGAAGGATCAAAAAGAAGTTTTTCGTCAAATAAATGATTGGTGGATAAATAATGCTACCGAAAACAAAGCATCAGTTATTTGCGCATATGCTTTAGGAAAAGCACAAAGAATCATCAAGAATGTTGACAGCAGCATTGGAGAAATATTTGTACATGGATCCATCAATAATGTAAATCATGCCTTAACATCTAGTGGATTGAGTTTGCCAAAAACATCCTATGCAACTGCAGATATACCTAAAGATCGTTTTCGGAAATCTTTGATTATAGCACCGCCCTCAGCAATGGGAACCAGCTGGATTAGACGTTTTGGTGACTATGAGGTGGCAACAGTCTCTGGTTGGATGAATATTAGAGGTATAAAAAGAAGGAGAAACGCAGGTAAGGGATTTGTGATTTCAGACCATGCAGACTGGGATGAATTGAATCAGGCTGTATCGGAATCGAGAGCTTCTAAGGTTTATGTTACCCATGGATACACAGATGTTTTTTCCAGATGGTTGAACCAATCTGGTATAGAGGCTTATGTTATGGATACTCTTTATGAAGGTGAAGTTGATGACAGTTGATTTTTTAATCAAAAGCCATCAGAAACATAAACCAATCCATGGTTTTACCATTCAAAAT
>CAYTFO010000144.1:0-7059 GCA_964437135.1 uncultured Roseivirgaceae bacterium
TGTAGAGGAAAATACGTTTTTATCATTCTGCAGTAATTCCCCACAACAATTGTATATAGTTAACACAGTTAACTATATCACGCTGTGTGTGACTAATATAGTTAATATTAACTATAAACAACTTACATCTTTTGGTTAAATTTTATCTAGAGGATTGGTGATCTTTTCAAACTCCGTCGTTGCGACATGTGTATAGATTTCAGTTGTCTTACTGCTGCCATGACCAAGTAAGCTTTGTATATATCGTAAGTCAACGCCTTGTTCCAGTAAATGAGTGGCAAAACTATGCCGGAGCATGTGTGGAGTAACGACTTTGTTTATTCTTGACCTCTTGGCAGCTTTAGTCACAACATTTCTTACACTACTCTCACTATATTTCTTAGATTTTCTACTTTCAAAAAGGTACAAATGTGGCTTGTATTCTTTAAAATAAACCCTCAAGTCCTTAAGCACATTTTCGCTTAGTAATGTAATCCTATCCTTCTTACCTTTTCCCTGTCGAACGTTGATCACCATTCGGTGACTATCGATGTCCACTAGCTTTAAATTCAGTAGTTCGCTTCTTCTCAGACCTGCAGAGTACAGCAAACTGATAATGCACTTGTGTTTAATATTCGACGTAATATTTATCATACTCAGTACTTCTTCCTTACTCAGTACTCTAGGCAATGTTTCTCGCTTAATGGGTCGTTCTATAGAATAGTACCTATTGGGCATTTCCATAACGACCTCGTAGTAAAATTTAATAGCATTAATCGCTTGATTGATATAGGAATCAGACTTCTTTTCGGAATATACAAAACGCATGTATTTTTGAATATCCTCTTCCTGTAAAAGCATGGGATCATCAATACCGTGAAAGAAGTTATAAAACTTCTCAAAATGCGAAATATAGATTTTCGCCGTTTTCATTGAATATCCTTTCGCCTCCAGCTTATCAAGAAATTCAGGTGGCACATACTTCCAGTTTGGCTTAATGTGACGATTGCGGAAATGAGCTATATCTATTGGTTCGTTGTTAGTGGCAACTTTCCGCCGATCAAAAAATTGCTTTCCATCTACGTAAGCGATACCTCTAAACAGCTGATAAATCAAACTCAAGTTTTCTTTGGTGTTTGAGACGTAAACCATATTTTGCTCTTTGTGCCAACGAGGCTGAGGCAGTTTCTTTATCGTTTCCTGAATTACCAAATCAGGACTGAAACTGATCCCTATTTTTCTGTCATTATTGATATATAGATGATGAAGGGAGATCTTCTTACCAAATTTTTTCATATATAAGGGTTTTGAAATGCTAATATGCTAAATTTTACAGATAACTACTCTGTATTTTTCACATTCAGTTTTTATTCTCTGTTTTTCATCTCTCTTTTTTATATTTACCGCAAACCCACCACATATGTCAAAAATCCGATTACTCTCTTATCTAATACCTACAGTTTCTTTTATCCCCCATCTAGACCTGGAAGATTTTAAAACTGTAGTCTGTGAAGTTGAATTCGTAACCCGGATCCCTTTCAGCGTTCAAATGAAAAGAACAAGGCTATCTCTTTTTTGATGGTTAGAATTAGAAAAAACAAGGCAATAAATATGAGACAAGTACAGCTTTTTTTAACATTCATTTTCATTAGTTTCACTGCTTACTCACAGTACAATACACCTGAAGAAAAAGATACAGCTACTGAAAACCTTATGAAAAAAGCCGATATTCCGGGCTTGAGTGGGGCATACTTTGAGGAGGAAAGTATTTTGGTGATAGCCAAGGGAAACAAAGACACAAATACTGAAGATTTGGTTGATGAAAACACTGTGTTTAGTGCAGCCTCTTTAAGCAAACCGGTTTTTGCGTATCTCATTATGATGTTGGTCAATGAAGGAGTGATTGATTTGGACAAACCACTACTTGAATATTATAAATACCCGGATGTGATGGATGAGAAAGAAGCAATGCAGGTGACTGCACGTCATGTCCTCAGTCATACAAGCGGATTGCCAAATTGGAGAAAGAATCGAAACTCTCCAAGTATCAAATTCAAGTATAAACCTGGAAAGCGCTTTTCTTATTCCGGAGAAGGATATGTTTGGCTACAAAAGGCCATTGAAAATATGCTTGAAAAGCCACTGGATGAAATTGCGACTGAAAGAATCTTTGAACCTTTAGAAATGGACAGGACTAGTTATATATGGGAGGAAAGATTCGAGGGTAACTATGCTATTCCGCACAATGGAATCAAATCAAAGGGAAATAAATATCGAAATAAGACAGCAAATGCTGCAGCATCGTTGCAAACCACAGCGAAGGACTATATGAAATTTGTTCAACATTTGGTATTGGATAATGGAATTGCAACTGAAACGCTCAATAAAATGCTGTCCTCTCAAATAGAAGTAAAAAAGGCAGATGATATTCAATGGTGTCTGGGCCTTGGTATTCAGCAAACTGCAGACGGGCCACAATATTTTCAGTGGGGTGACAACGGAGATTTTAAAGGGTATCTTACGTTTTCAAAACAGAAAAGGAAAGGCCTGGTGTACTTTGTAAATAGCACAAATGGACTATCTATCACTAATGAAATGGTGATGATCTACCTGAGCACAGATCAACCAGCTATGGAGTGGCTGGATTATAAGCAAGTAATTGAAAACTGAGTAAGAACATAACCAGATTTTGGTCTTTACCCATCTTTAGAAGAAACCAAAGATTTTGAGAAATGCCAGAACACTTCCTACACCAAATATCAGGTAAACAGGAATCACAATTGCCTGAATCTTTTCCATAATTCGCAATCTTCTTGAGGATGTCTCATTCAACTGGATCAACTCCGCAAGTAATTTTTCGTGCTGTTTCAATTTGGTTTCAATTTTCATATAAAGTTAATAAGTTTTGAATTCTTTGATTTACAAACAAATATAAACATATTACATACAACGCTATAACATATTTAGTTAATCCATATATCCAAACTGAATTAAAACCGTTTAATCACAATGCAACCTTCGATGAAATATTTTCATCTATAGGTTGATATCAAAACTCAAAAAATAAAATCATGATTAAAAAACTATCATTTCTTGCGTTAGCTGTTATTGTTATTTTTCCCGCAGCATCTCAAAAAAGTGAAAAACGGGACCTAAGTGAATTTTCTGGTATTAAAGTAGGAGGAGGCGTTGATCTTTACATCACTCAATCCGATGAATTTGATGTAGAAGTTATTACGGATGGAGACCTCGATGATATCGAAACGGAAGTTTCAAGAGGGATATTGACAATCCAACAACGCAGTAGCAGCTGGTTTTCCTGGAATGATCAAACAGAAGTTCGTGTTTCAATGCCTTATCTTGAGTATCTGTCTGCAGGAGGGGGATCAGATGTTGTAAGCAGAGGCACTTTCAGGGGTGATGATTTTGAATTGGATGCTGGAGGTGGTTCTGATGTAGAACTTTCTTTGCGATTTAAAAATATTACTGTTGATTGTAGTGGAGGAAGTGATGTAGAACTTGAAGGGGAAACCAACTTCCTGGAACTCGAGACAAGTGGAGGAAGTGATTTTGATGGAGGTAATCTCATAGCGAGAGAAGCGGAGATTGATACAAATGGTGGTTCAGATGCCACCGTATATGTTGAAGAGAGAATACGCGCCCGCGCTTCCGGAGCTAGTGATATTACCTACAAAGGATCTCCAAAATATGTGGATGTTAGCAGCAGTGGAGGAGCAGATATCAATAAAGGAAAATAGTCAAAGGCTGAATAGCACGTGCTTCAGAATAATGGACGAACCGCCAATTTCAGATTTGTACGATTGGCATTGTTTGTGGTCGTTATGAGTTCATTGTTCTGCCTCAGGAGATGAATTTTTGATATGCCGTTGGATATTCAAAATTTGCAACTCCATCTTTTTGTAAAGATTCAGCAGGTAAGAATTATTGAGTATTGCCAGTTTTAACCCGTTACGAATGGTTTGATTAGCCATGACTGACCTCGTTAGCCTCAGCGCATAGTCGCGTCAAATCCGTTTCGTTTAGCTTCGAAAAATACTGAATATCCATCGCTTCTGCTTTGACCATATGATCGAAGTCCAGCAATGCAAATTCCTCGTAGTTTACGAGTTCGTCATATAGGTAATGATCATATTCCCTTCTCATGTGATCTCTGCCAGAGGTGATCTCATCATTGATTGATTCCAATTCCAGTAACCCAGACCGAACTGAGTCGTTTTATAGTAAAGTAAGATTTCCTGAATTGATCAGTTCCTTGTACGTATTGTCATGAGGATCAAACTCAGACCAAAAAAAGGCATTGATCCAAACCTGCATAAACGCCTTATATTCATCATACGTACAGTCCATTGTTTCCCAGGACAAAAACTTTAGAAATGCTTCATTGGCCGATTTTTGATATTTTTAAGATTCTCAAATGAAGACAAGTCACTCTGCAAATCGGCGTTAATACTCTTCAAATATTTGGTTTCTAAACGTCTCTCTTTTCGAGCCTCATTCCAGCTATCCAACTCAAATGCTCCAAATATACCGATGATCAATACCAGAATTTCCAATAGGTACTCTGGCCATTTTTCAGATAAGGTGTCCAGCAACTTTTTCATAGTTGTTTTTCAACTTTAAGAAGCTCAATGGTCAATTCTATTTTCTCTTTTAATGCATATGCCTGTTCCAGAGCACCCTGATTCATGACTATACTTACAGTGACTAATCCCTCCAGATTTTTATTTTTTATTAATTGTTCAACTTCTACTTTCCTTAGTGGCTTTTCAAGAGTTTTCTGATTGGTTCCCTGCGTTCCCAGCAACCACTCATTATTAACATCTGCATCATCCCAGAAATAACCAGCTACCTCACGAAAGACCCCCATTTGCGATAATACAGGTAAGTATTGCTCGTAAACAACTTTTGAATAAGATAGCTCCATTTCTCTTAGCGCTATGATATCCGAGCTCCAGTTCGTTAGTAATAATACAAGTTCCTTATCCTTAACCAAACTGAGATATTCAGAATTTTGTGTATCATGCATGGTAGGATCAAAAGTAGGGTCGATAGCGACTCTTCGAAGGTTTATCATCAAAGTGGCTGTGTCCAGATTTTGAGGGTCATCAAAATCTTTAATTATGCTGAATCCGGAACCTATAATGACTTCATGTAAGTTGATCTTTTGTTCAAGTTGACTCAGGTTTGAATTATAATTTGACAAAAGTCTTTCCAAATAGTCTTCTTTTCCTTTTAGTTGCTTTAGATGATCATTCCAACTATCCAGCTCAAAGGCTCCGAAGATACCGATGATAAGTACAAGTATTTCCAGAATATATTCCGGCCATTTTTGCGAAAGCGTGGATGTAATTCTCTTCATTCTATTTTTAAAAGTGATTCGATCTGGTTTTGTAGTTCGGTGTTTTGCTCTATGAGACTTTTATACAGTTCAGCCTCAATTTTGGATTGGATATTACGGATAATGATATGAATTTCTAATTGGCGATCTGCGAGATAGGTCTTACTAGCTATCAAAACTGCAGGTCTGGTATCGTCTTTATACATCTCGGAAATGCTAAAAACATCCATTTGAACAAAGGTTTCCGCAAAACGCTCAAAGACATAGGGCTGGTAAAAGTCATTGATATACCCGTTGGACATTGTTTCTCTCTTTTCGATATCCTCTGAGTTTTCATAATATTGCTGCAAAGCCAGGCTCAATTTTGCAGGTAACAATTCCAGACGACCTGAATTTAGCAATGCATCCATCCCCGACCGATAACCATTAAAATTCTTTTCTACGGCGATAACTCCAGATGTGCTGGTTGCCATTTTCTCATCAAGTATTTGAGTCTTATAGCTTTCAATAAGAAGACCCGTCCTTTCCACTAGAAAATTAGTAAAGTTCAATAAGGAATCCAGCTGAGTCCGATCATCTTGCAGGTTCGCCAGGATATGTTCCAGGTAAATTTGCTGCTGTTTTCTTGCTTTTCGATCTTCATTCCAGCTATCAAGCTCAAAAGCTCCGAAGATACCGATGATTAAAACCATAATTTCCAGTAAGTACTCTGGCCATTTTTGGGATATAGTGTGATACAGCCTCTTCATTTCAGTCTCATTAAGTTTTCATTGATCTCATCAATTAGTTCTTTGGAGTTCATTGTCAATGATTCCAATAATTCAATTCCATCTCTATTTATCCAAAAATGAACAGCAGCATTATTGATATATTCAAATTTTCGATTTCGTAACTCCTGTGCTTTTTTAGCCATACTCATTTTTGGGAAAAGATGTGCAGTAGTACTTTCAAATTGCATGATATTGTTTTGAATTTGAAAGGGACCGTCCAGTAGTAGCGCCCACTCATTATTGATCCGCATCCTTTCCTGGATCCGCTCAATGTTGGCGTAATGCTCTACAATTTGGTCTCTCAGTTCTGTATTGGTTATCGCTTCCAGGTTACCGGTACTGGCCAGGTCATCAAAAGTTGAGCGGGATGAACTAAAGTTTGGGACAATACTGGCATATTTGAAATATTCATTTGTCATTTTAATAAGGAGGGCATCAGCTGATGAAGTATCATTCAAAACATAGGAAAGCTTTTCAGCCGCCTCTATCCCCACATGCAGATCTTCAATGATGGATGAATAGGTAGCCAGATCCTGCCCCATTTCAGCAATCAGTCTTTCAAGATACAGGCTTTCTTTTTTTCTGAGGATTCGTTCTTCGTTCCAGTTGTTTACCTGAAGTGCCAGCAATATCCCTATTACGACGAGAAAGATTTCTCCAATGGCAAATAGGATGTATTTTCTGATTGAGCTTCCGGAATACTCATTTCTTAGAAGCTTTCTAAGCAGACCAATCATTCTGACATATTTATATGATCCTCAATATTATTTAAAAGTAGCTCACACTGGTTTGATAGTTCTGAGTAATACTTTTGCAATTCTGTTGTCTGATAATGACGTGAAATTACCAGTGCTTCTAATTTTTTGTCGGAGAGAAATTTTGATTGATCTAATAGGTCTGGTTCTCTTGGATCTTTTCGGTAGTATTCCTGAAAAACTGTCCATTTATTTG
>CAYTFO010000144.1:7069-9738 GCA_964437135.1 uncultured Roseivirgaceae bacterium
ATAAGCGCCCTCTCCACCAGGACTGTCAGCATCTTCTGCAGAATAAAAAGCTCCTTGGGCATCCTTCAAATCTCTAAATACATAGGTGATGATGTCTTTAACAATTTGTTCGTATAAAGGATGCTTTGTTTTTTGAAAAACTTCAGGATATTCGTTATTTATGTAAACCTCATATTTTCCCTGAATCTGATTATTGGATATCTGCTCTCTTTCCCGAGTGGTTTCGATCATAGCATAATAATCCAGTATTGCTTTCTGAAGTTCAGCTTTCATATATGGAATTTCTCCAGCCTGGGTAATCGTTTCCAAAGCATTTTTATTGGGTCTAAACTGATATTCCAATAGCAGTTTCACCAGATACATGGTCGTATTGTCATCGACAGGAGCGATCCTCATGATTTGTAAAATCAATGAATCGGAACATAATTTGCTGTCGCTCATGTTTTTTGTCAAATTGGCCAGTTGCTCCTTATCCTCCAGAAGGTTTTGCTTAAGAATTGATAAATGCTCTTTGACAGATTTGTTTATTTTCCGCTCCTCGTTCCAGTTATCAATTTGTACTGCTATCAATATTCCAATAACTACCAGGAAGATCTCACCTAGAGCATAAACCAGATAGGTTTTGAGTTTATTTTTTTCAAAGAAAATCCTGCGAAGCTGACGAAGTAAAAAGATCATTTAGATAAATATAATCCAGTTTTATCAAATCACTTAACTGAATAGCGGAATGCAAACCATATCAATGTTCTGATAACTCTTCGTCCAGTAGGTTTACTAGTGTCTCAGCCTGCTCTTTTATTTTTTTATAAAATGGAGTGAAGTATCTATAGTTTACCTCAAGCAAATAGATGTTATTTCTAAAAATATTACCATTTATCAGAGCGGTAAAATTTTGACGAATCTGATCTTGATTTTGCTGAATAAGCGTTGTGTCAAGGGAAAGTTTAACTAATTCAAAATCAGAATCTGGAAGATTATAATATGTTCCCATATCGATATATTTCTGAAGGTCTTCTAAAAACAAATTATAGTCATTTCGAATATGTTCCTGACCACCATTTATATCTTCATAACTTTCATATAAATCAAGAAGGCCAAGTTTGATTTCAGTATTATCAATACTGCTAAAACTTCCAGTACTCGACATTTCCAGATAGGTGTTTTTATGAGGGGTAAATTCACCTACAAATACCAAAGTTTCTATATCTCTGATAAAGTCGTAGATCGAACCAATTGTATCATGATTGATTCGGGATCTAATTCGATTTGCAGCATTGAATTTATTTTCAGCCAACACAGTCATGTTATTGAGAGAACTTATATCATCGAGAAGGTCTTGTTTGAGATTTCCAAAGTACTTTTTCTCAGCTATTTTTTGCTTTCGGTTATTGTTCCAGTCGTCAATTTGAACAGCAATCAGAATCCCGATCACAACTAAAAATATTTCTCCAACAGCATATAAAGAATAAGTCGTAAATCGATTTTTACTGAGCAGAGCTTTACGGATTTTTCGGAGGAGGAACAACATCAGTTTTAAAATTAATGCTACAATATATCTTTTTCTTTCAAAAGAAACCTTAGCCGTTTTAAAATAGCGTTCAAAGGTCTTTCGAAATAAAATGGGTAAGGGATTCAAAATTAACATCGGCGATCCGATAGATTTTGAAATGCTGAAACAGTTAAATTATTCCACTTAGGACAAGCTGGATTTCCTACAAAGAAAAGTGGAAGAATTGGGTAATGATTGATAAATTGGTTTTAGTTGTTTTGCATAGTTTTTCTTTCATGAAGATCTACAACCGAGCTTCATTCTCGCGAAGTTGAACTAATATATTATTAGTCAACTTTTGGATAACAATTATTTGCTGTTGAGTTCTTTGAAGTAAATTTTCTTTTTGTTCCATTAAAGATTAAATGTCGAGAGCATAATCAAACTGATCAACTTTGCGATTAGAAAAATACTCGTGAATACCCGTACCATCTTTCTTTTGATTGAATCCTATACCCTTATATTTACGGGTAAACTCTAATGTTGAGTTGAAAAGGTTGGGCTCAAAGTTTTCATTGATATCAAGTAGGTAGGTATAGGCCGAACGTAAATTGATAAGAGCTTGTTGGACATCTTTATCTAATAACTCAATTTTACCGGAAGCTATGAGCGAAGAATAGGTTCCGTCATTCGGCTGACGAACCGGGATCATATTCGGGTCGAATCAGATGTTACATTAAAGATTTGATCAATGTTAAATTGATCAGATTCTAGTTTTGCAGAAATCATGCATAGGTGCTCAAGCTTATTCTGGTTGTAACTGATACTTTTTGTCAGGTATACAGAATCAAGAACAAGGTCTCCGATTAAAGAATTCAAATAAAATTTTTCAGTATGTTTTTGCTTTTGTTCCTCATTCCAATTATTTACCTGAAGTGCAATCAGAATCCCGATCACAACTAAAAATATCTCACCTATAGCATATAAAGAATAAGTGGTAAACCGATTCTTAGAAAGCAACATTTTACGAAGTTTTCGAAATAGAAAAATCATTTTATTTCAATTGACTATTTAATAAATCAAGAAGTTCTGACAATTCTTTATCCAAACCTTTTCTGATTTTTAGTACCTCATAGGATAACTCAAGCTTGA
This sequence comes from uncultured Roseivirgaceae bacterium, assembly GCA_964437135.1. Taxonomy (GTDB): domain Bacteria; phylum Bacteroidota; class Bacteroidia; order Cytophagales; family Cyclobacteriaceae; genus CAYTFO01. The sequence goes on from CAYTFO010000144.1 coordinate 9,711, forward strand.
TTGCCAGGAGATTTCTTATATCCGTTCT
>CAYTFO010000145.1:0-9722 GCA_964437135.1 uncultured Roseivirgaceae bacterium
CTAATGCCCTTGAACGAATGAGAATAAGATGGGATGGTGCAGTCTTAGTAAATGGGGTAATAGTTCACTCAAGTGATAGGCGTTGGAAAAGAGAAATTACTACTTTGTCTAATTCCTTAGATAAAGTCCTTAAAATGAGGGGTGTGAGCTATTTTTGGAGGACTGATGAATTCAAAAGCAAGGGTTTTACAGACGATCAACAAATAGGCTTTATTGCTCAGGAAGTTGAAGATGTTTTTCCAGAGTTAGTTACTTCGGATTCAGAAGGTTTCAAATCAGTTGACTACGCAAAAATTACCCCAATTTTAGTCGAAGCAATCAAAGAACAACAAGAAATCATCAATCATCAAAAGGCTGAAATTGATGCTTTAAAGCAGGCTAATCTCTCTTCGAATGACAGGATAGAAAAATTAGAAAGTTCTCTTTCAAGATTAGAAAAAATGCTATCGGGTCAGGCACTTTCAGGAGATTTGCCAAATGGAGAATGATTAGAGATTGTAAGTATATTGTTTCAGGTTAATTAGGATTTGATAACATTCAGTTAATCCATCTAAAAACTTTCAAATATTGATTAGTATCTGGCAAGGAAAGCACTCTATACTTTTAGCTTGTGTCTGTAAGGAAGTCTACCAGTCGAGGTCTTTTAATTAACAGAAAAGCCTTATTTGATTCATTTTCGATAGGTATTGATTCGATTTTGATAGTACTCGGGGAACTTAATCTATATTTTTGATAGTATCCAGAGGTATGTTTAGAATGATTATTTCATTTAAAGCCTCAACGTATAAAAATTGATAACCTTTAGACACTAACCAACTTTTATGAAATCAAAATTTCTTTCTTTATTGCTGTTGTTTTCTGTGATTGTAAGTACGGCACAAACTCCTAAAACTTTTAATATACAAGGTGTTCTGACTGATAATGCTGGACAGGCCGTGGCAGCAGGTGATTACAATTTCACTTTCAGAATCTATGATGCAGCCTCAGCAGGAAATCAAATTAACATTAATGGTACAGCTACTCCATGGTCTGAAACTCAAACGGTAGCTATTGATGGAGAGGGTATATATAATGTTGTATTAGGTTCTTTAAATCCTTTAGATCTGGCTTTTGATCTACCTTACTGGATAGAGATTGAAGTAGACAATGAGATATTTGCAGAAAGGCTACAGCTGACAAGTGGTGGATATGTACTGGATCAAGATCTTCAAGATTTGGCTGACGGCTCGATTCCAGGTACTAAAATAGATGATAATAGTATTGTAACATCAAAAATTAGCGGAACTATCGCAGTTGCGGATGGAGGTACAGGAGCAAGCGATGCTGCGACCGCCAGAACAAATCTAGGATTAACCATTGGAAGTCAGGTTCAGGCTTATGATGCTGATCTGGCGGATTTAGCTGATGGATCTTTGTCAGGGTCAAAAGTTGGTGCGGGAATTAGTGGAGACAATATTTCCGACGGTACCATTGATGGTTCAGAAATCCAGGATGGATCGATCACTGCCAGTGAACTTGCAACAAATTCCGTTACATCTTCTAAGATTGCTTCAAATTCAGTATTTAGTTCTGCTATTGTCGATAATACTATCACACAAAATGATATAGCAACAAATGGTGTAGGAACAAGTGAAATAGCAAACGGAGCAGTTACTTCAGATAAAATCGCATCTAATGCGGTAGGGAATTCAAAATTAATAGATTTTGTAGAAGTATCCACGCTAACTATAGGGCCCGGGCTCAGGCAAGGGGATAATATTTTAAGAATTGAAGGGTTTGCGGATGGATCTCAAGATGATCCGGATAATTATATAGTACACATGAATGCAACTGGATCAACGGGGGATGTGCTTGCTCTTCGAGTTGGAGTAGATAACCCCACAGGATCAAATAACTTTATTACATTTTTTGGAAATGCGGAAAATGCGGTTGGTGGCGTTGATGGTACAGGGAGTCTCGGTGTAGATTATAAATCAGGTGGGGCTGATTTCGCAGAATATCTACCTAAATCAGAAGATGTAGTGGAATTCAATCATGGTGATATTGTTGGGATTTCTGATGGTGTAGTTTCGCATAATACAGAAAATGCTGATTTTGTTTCTGTTATCACGGACAGGTCTTCACATTCCGGAAACTGGCCAGGTAGTGATTTGGAAGCTGAGTATGAGAAAGTTAGTTTCATCGGTCAGGTTCCGGTAAAAGTAGAAGGAGCTGTCAATCAAGGAGATATTATTGTTGCTTCCGGAAGAAATGATGGAATTGCAATTGCAATACCAGAAGATAAGCTCACTGCAGATCTATTTAGTCAAATGATCGGTATCGCATGGGAAAGTTCGAATGACGCAGGTGTAAAGCGAGTCAATACTTCCATTGGACTAAATAACCCAGCAAAACTGCTTATTGAACAAGAAAAACTTATAGAGTCTCAGGAGGACAGAATTTTATCGCTCGAGGAAAAGCTTAATAAACTGGAAAAAATCGTACTTGAATTACAAAAAAATAATAACTAATGCGATACTTTCTCATTTTATTAGCTCTGGTTTTAAGCTGGGATTCTTTGGCTCAGAACCTTTCTACTAAAAAGGTAGAAATAAATGTTGCGGGTAGTATTGTTGATATGGGAAGCTCAAGCTTTAAAAGTAAGGCTTCCATCACTCCGATTGGAACCGGTAAACTGGAAGCACCTTCTTTCAGATTAAGGGTCGGTTTTCTACCAGTACCTTTCAATCAGGATCCTACAGACATTGCGCTTAGTGCTAATACCATCGAGGAGAATGAGGTTTCATCTACTTTAATCGGCGAGTTTTCCACTACTGATCCTGAATTGAATGATTTTCATTCATATACATTGGTGAGTGGAGAAGGTAGTGATGATAATACGTCATTTACAATTAGCGGTAATCAATTGTTATCAGCTGAGGTATTCGATTTTGAAATTAAGAATCAATATACCATAAGAGTAAGAACCGATGATGGAGACGGAGGTGGTATCAAAGGTGTATTTGAAAAGGTTTTTACAATCGATATTATTAATGTAAACGATACGCCTACTGACATAAAGTTGGATGGAAATGATACTGATTCAATTGATGAAAACCTGCTTTCCGGTAAGGTCATAAGTACTTTAACAACCATTGATCAGGATATTTCGAGTAACGGCGATACCCATACCTATTCTTTGGTTACTGGAGCAGGAGATACAGATAATGCCTCATTTTCAATTTCAGGAGATCAACTGCTATCTGCTGAAACCTTTGACTTTGAGACAAAGATCAATTACAACGTACGTATAAGAACAACCGATAGCGAAGGTGCTATTTATGAAGAAGACTTTATTATAACAGTTGAGGATACTAATGATGGTCCTACTGACATTTCACTATCAGGTACTACCTATCCCACTTTTGTTGAAAATGATATTCCCGGAACACTTATAGCCAATATTAGCACTACGGATGTTGATAATGGTATCATTGTGGCAGGTGACAATATTGACGAATCACATGTGTATACACTCGTAAATGGTGAAGGTGATGCCGATAATGCGCTTTTTCAAATAAATGGAAGTACTGTCGAGGTGAAAGATACACTCAACTTTGAAAGACCTGAGGGTACAGATTTCACATTTAGACTGAGAACAACTGACCTTGCCGGCTCTTTTTATGAAGAGTCATTTATAATTTCTGTGACAGATAAAGATGATGCACCGACCGGGCTATCTAAAACTTCATACAGCATTGCAGAAGGAAATTTGGTTGGAGCCACTGTTGGTATCCTATCACCAATTGATGAGGATATTGAACCCAATGGCAATTTTCAGTTTGTAATCATTGATGGTGATGCAAGTGATTTTAGCATAAATGGAAATACATTAATCGCAAATTCAGTATATGAATTTGTGGATAAAAGAGAGTATTCTATTACTGTAAGAATCAATGATGTCGTTGATCTTGTTGGAAATTCCAGACCAATCAATCAACTATTCTTTGATCAACAGATAGATGTCTTCATTCTTGCTGAAGGTAATGAACCACCTGAAAACATCACTTTATCTACTACCACATTCAAAGACAATCTTGAAACGGGTAGCATTGTTACAGAGATATCAACTTCAGACCCGGATGATACACAGTTTACTTACAGTCTGGTCAATAATGCACCTGATAATAATAAGTTTACCATAAATGGAAGTCAGCTAGTTTTAGCAACAGACGTCGATATCAATACTCAGACAACCTTTGAGATAGAAATTCAGACCAGTGACGGGAAGGGTGGAATATTCAGCAAGCAGTTTACACTCACACTTGAGGAATTTATCAACTCTGCTCCGACTGATATAGAATTATCGAGTAATACACTAGATCAGAATACTGAGATTTCGACTGTTGTTGGACAGCTAAGTGCAGTGGATATTGATGCAAACGAGTCTTTCACTTTTACCTTTGAGTCTGGGGATGGGGATACGGATAATTCTGCATTCAGTATTAGCGGGAATCAATTACTTACTGCCCAGACCTATGATTACAATATTAAATCATCTTTAAGTATTCGAGTACAGGTAGAGGATAACTATGGGGGATTTTACTCAGAGATATTTACTATTGAAGTGGTAAATAATGATCCAACTGACATTTTATTATCTAATAGTTCAATTCAGGAAAATAATGAATCCGGATCTTTGGTTGGTGATTTATCTACCATTGATGCTGATAATACTGATACCCATTCTTATCAGCTCGTAACAGGTTCAGGGGATGGAGATAATAATCTTTTTTCAATATCTGAAAATCAGTTGTTTACAGCATCAGTTTTAGACTTTGAAACCAAGGCAATTTACAATATACGAGTTCAAACCAATGACGGTAATGGTGGTGTGTATGAAGAAGCTTTATCCATAAATGTAACTGATGTCAATGAAGCACCAATATTGGCTCCAATCGGGAATAAAATTGTAGATGAGCAGACAATTTTGGCATTCATAGTTTCGGGGTCAGATGTGGATCAAGCTGGACAAAATTTGACTTATACTATAGATCAGGCTTCTGCTGAATTAGGCATTACACTGAATAGTTCCTCAGGTGAATTTTCATGGACGCCTAGTGAGGCTCAGGATGGTAGTTACACTATCACTTTTACGGTATCGGATGGAAGCCTATCTGACACAGAGACCATCTCACTTACAGTAAATGAAGTAAACCAGGCCCCTGTTATATCAACAATAGATAACCAGATTATTGATGAAGAAAAGGAGTTTACATTTAATATTTCAGCTACAGATAGTGATATTCCTGAACAGGAATTGAAGTTTTTCCTTGACGCAGTATCTGTAGATAAAGGAATGGTACTTGATTCTCTTTCAGGAGTATTTACCTGGACTCCTTCAGAAGATCAGGATGGCTCTCAAAATGTTACTTTTTCAGTGACGGATGGGGAATTGACAGACTCCAGAACGGTCATCATTTTAGTAAATGAAGTGTCTGAAAATGCTGCTCCTTCTGATTTGACCTTATCAGCAACTCAAGTATTTGCATTTGAAGCGGAAGGGTCTATAGTTGGTAATTTCTCAACTTCAGATATTGACAATGCTACTCACAGTTATAGTATTCTTTCAGGAAATGGATTTGGTGTTGATGGGAATAGGCTGGTCACTGCTCAGATGTTTACCAATACGCAAGACTCAACTGCCTCAATTACAGTCCAGACTGAAGATCCACTCGGAGCTACTTTTGTCCAATCCTTCACCATTGATATATTGGCAGAAACAATTCCTCCAATTATATCTGGTATAGAGTCGAACCCGCAGACTATAGAATCAGGAACAAGTGGAACTGATGTATCTGTGACTGTCACAGATGCAGGATTACATAAAGTCTTTTTCTTTTCAAAACCATTTACTGCAGAAGACTTTACTAGCGAAGAAGTGACAAGTACTACTGATATTTTTTCTGTTTTGGTAACTCCGGACAAGCTGGAATCTACCGGTCTTGAATATTACTTTACAGCAATTGATTTAACAGGCAATGAGTCTTCAACAGTCTCAAGAAAAATATCTCTCAATTTCCCAGGAGAAGGAGAGAATGCCAGGGGAATTCCTTCAATAACCCGTTTTGGCGGAAAAATTGAAGACTATCAGGTTATTTCCATCCCCTATAAATTTTCAGGTAGTAATGCCCGCGTCGATGCAATTTTTGATGAGTACGGGGGTAACCCGGATAAAACCAGCTGGAGGCTGATCCGTTTCGATAATACAAGAAAACAATTAGTTGACCTTACCGGATCCTACGGTATTAAACTTGGGGAAGCCTATTTTTTTAATGCCCGTGAAGAAGAAACAGTCAACATTGGTGCTGCTTCAATAAATGATCAGGATCCATTTACGATCACGCTGCAACAAGGCTGGAACCTTATAGGAAATCCCTACAGTATTGACCTGGATTGGCCAACAATACTTGCTAATAATGATGCTGCTGACAAAGTAAATGCATTGCGTGTTTTACAACCGGATGATCCTGCTGCCTGGCCCGAAAGTACTACTCTGAAAGCTTTCGAGGGGGGACTGGTTTTTGCTACAGAAACTATCCCGATAGCCATTACATATCAGGATTTGGCAAACGCAAGAGTTTCTGGCTATGAAATGCCTGACTATGATTGGTTTGTTCCTTTAACACTGTCGCAGGCGGGCAATCAAAATACAGGGGGAGTTGGTATGCATCAGGATGCAAATACTAGCCTGGATGGTTATGATGGCCCTACTTTACCAAGATGGTTTAGATACCTTGAGTTTGAATTTGAAAATAGGGACTATCCATTGAGCAGAGATATTATAGATACACGAGAATCGTATGTATGGGACTTCAAAGTAGCCTCTGATCAAAAGGGGGAAACAGTACTAAACTGGGCAGAACCGTCTGATAAAATTAAAAATTTACAATTGCTGGATGTTTCAACAGGGAAACTCGTGAATATGAAAAAGAGGACTTCGTATCAGTTCAGTCTATCGTCAGAGAGAGCATTCAAAATTCTCTATAGTGAAGATCCCGCCGATGCATTTATTAATGAGCGGATATTGATACAGGAAGTTTATCCAAACCCTACACAAGGTAAATTCAAAGTTACGTTGAGCTTACCGCTAGCTGACGATTCATACAATATTGCTTTTCATTTAGTAGATCTGACGGGAAGAAAGGTATTGTCTCAACAAAGGGTGGTAAATGCAACCACACTTACTCTGGATATTGAACCGGAAACAGGTTTAAGTAATGGCCTGTATTTCCTCGAAATTGAGGTAGAAAATGGTTCTGTCCAAACTAAAATGACTCATAAACTAGTGATCAAGAAATAGCCATGAGACTAAGAAAAAATATACTATCAAAATCTATTCTGAGTTTACTATTATTGATCTTCATACTGGAAAGTTCATGGGCCCAGGTTCTTGAAATAAAGAATGTGAAAGTTTCCGATGGTGATATATTAATTGATTATGACTTACTAGATGAAAACCGTGATCACAAGTATGTGATAGAATTATACTCATCAGCAGATGAATATATCCAACCACTAAAGGAAACTGAAGGGGACATTGGTATCGATCTTGCGGTTGGAGGGAATAAGCAAGTCATTTGGCATGCAAGCAAGGAACTTGGAAATGATTTCAATGGAAAATTGGCGTTTGAATTAAAAGGCAGACTATATATCCCGTTTGTTCAGCTCAACGATTTTGATAAAATTAATAAAATCAAAAAAGATAAACCGCTGACTGTTACCTGGGCTGCGGGAAGAGGTAGTGATGTGCTGACCTGGGACTTATTTAATGAAAAGGAGGAACTGGTCCATACATTCACCAATATTGCAAATGTGGGTGAATATGAAGTCGTGATACCGAAAGATGTAAGTTCTGGAAAAGGTTATTACTTCCGCATTACTGATAAAGATAATAAAGACGACATTGTCAACACACCAAGGTTTCAGGTGGTTCGTAAAGTTCCGATGATAGTAAATATTGCTATTGGGGCAGCTGCCCTGGTTGTAGGTTATATTATTTACGATAATGTCTCGGCCGGTGGTTCGGAATCACCGGAAGAACAAGTAATACCTGACCCTAACCTCGGACCTGCAAACTAAAATTATACCGGAGATGAAAAAGATAAATTTTCTTATAGGCATATTATTATTATCAGTTTCCGCTATCGCACAACTGGTGAGCGATAATACCAATACAATTGAATTAGACTTCGAAAAGAGTGCAGGAAAAACTTTTAACTTACCGAAAATCGCATGGACTTTTCCTGGGAGGGAATACACCAACTCTCAGGAATTCCAGGTAGAGTTAAAGGCCAATATTTCTTCCGGTTCACCCATCACAGAAGTAATAATTAGCATAGCAAAATCAGAAGGGGGTGAAGTAATAGGTTCTAAGGGTCTTAATGTACCGGCAAATAGTTACAACTATCAAGTGAATGAAAAGATTGCGCTTTCAGAAGGTGAAAACGTGATTTCAATTCAAACTACAAATTCGGAAGGAGGAACTGTCTATTCTTATAGACAAATCCTGCAGGGTCTGGATGCGATTTCAAAAGCAATTGATATTAATCGAAAAGACTATGCACTTTTAATTGGTACTGATAAATATGATAATTGGAATGACCTGGTCAATCCGGTCTATGATGTAGAAACCATTGCAAAAGAGTTGGAAGAAAACTATGGTTTTGAGATAGAAACCTTATTGAATCCAGAGCAGGAAGATATCCTTATCAAGCTCAAGGAATATGCAGCAAAAAAATACAGACCTCAGGATCAATTATTAATATTTATAGCAGGGCATGGGCAATATGATGAAGGCTTTGGCGAAGGATACCTGGTGACTAGAGGGAGTTTGAAAAATGATGCAGCAAAGACAAGTTATATAGCGCATAGTGTCCTAAGAAATGTTATTAATAATATTCCCAGTGAGCATACCTTATTAATGATGGATGTCTGTTTTAGTGGGACATTTGATCCTGTGATTGCAAGAAACAGATCTGCGGTTTACGATAATGTAGATGAACTTGAATTTTTAGTTAGAAAACTTTCTAAAAAAACAAGAAGATATCTGACCTCCGGAGGTAAAGAGTATGTCTCGGATGGAATCCCCGGACAACATTCACCTTTTGCGAAAAAGTTTCTGGAAGTTCTGAAAACAAGAGGCGGTGAGGATCGGATCATAACGCTAACAGATATATATCAGTCAATGGAAAAGCTGCAAACCCTGCCTCGAACGGGAGAGTTTGGGGATAATGAAAAAGACAGCGACTTTGTTTTTGTGGCGGAATAGGAGTGTTTTTAATTCAACTTAATAACTTGTTATAATTGAAAGAATACTAATCGGTATCAAATCATTACTGAAAAACCATCAAATCATAGCCCTCATTCATTTTTTCGGTAACAATGGTAAGCATGGAAAGACCTGTTTGAACATTTGAATCAACATTTTCAAATTCATAACCCCGGGCAATCAAAGACTGTCCGCAAACATAAATCTCAACTTCGGCATCATTGAGCAATTTCAAAAGCTCTAAATGGGGATTATCAACACCATATTTCTTTTGATAGCCTTCATTATCAAGAATGGTAGTAGTCGCAGGACCGTGGATTGCAACTGCTACTTTCAGATTCTCTTTTGAAATACCGGCAACAGCATGAAGATTTAATAGTCTGGCAATATTTACAATACCAAAATTCAATTC
>CAYTFO010000146.1:0-708 GCA_964437135.1 uncultured Roseivirgaceae bacterium
CTGATAAGCAAATATATTTCTCAGTTCCATCTCGTTTAAAGAAATATGTATGAACAGGAATTATTGGTTATGAACTAACCAAATTATTATATAAAACTTAATGGTATTACAATAATATAATTCTTCAAAGTTCTCAATATCCAAAATACTGATATTTCCGTTTTCGATTCATCAAAAGTCCTATTCATGAACTTTCAATTTTCTAAAAATTTGTGATACTGAATATTTGCGACAGTTCTTTAAAACATTATGGAAAAGCAGAATATGCAGTGCCGGGTTTTGTAGTGGCAATTTGATTTTTTTACGGCACTGCTCTGCTTATCATCTGAAAACTCTTATTTCATTATATAAAAGAAATTTCGGAAGTTAAATCTGAATTAGTAATTTCTTCTCTCCCATCGAACTTATTAGTAACTAAAATAGTATTCAGCCCTTCCCTGCCTCCTGATTTATATTATCATCCCCGAAATATGCATGCCTGAACAGTGAATGCATTGAAGTAGGTATTGGTTTTAAGGGTATATACATACCTCTTAAATATTATCACAAAAAAATGTCGTTAATAAGATATAAAACAATTGTAACCTATCTGTTAAGTTTAACTCTATCGCTTGTTTTAAACATCAGCAAATCAATAAAATCAGAGAAGAATAGTTAATTTCATATTTATTTGAAATTATAATATTTTGACAAAGCTTCTTACACCTA
>CAYTFO010000146.1:718-9706 GCA_964437135.1 uncultured Roseivirgaceae bacterium
CTATAATACTAATCACTATAATCATTTCCTGCAATAATAGTGATGAAGATTCTACTAAATTTGAATTTATTGAAAGGATGCCAATTGTAGATTCTGTATTCAATACGACATCAGATAGAGAAACCGAACCTGTTCAGGCAAATTCTGGTTCAGATGCAGCAGATGATCCCGCTTTTTGGATAAACCCAAATAATATTTCTGAGAGTATAATTTATGGAAGCAATAAACAGGGAGGGATTGTAGCTTACAATCTTAATGGCGAAGAAATCTATTATGCTGAGTTAGGGAGAATAAATAACATAGATGTGGCATACAATCTCAATCTGAATGATGAGATAATAGATATCTGTGGTGGGACTAATAGATCAACTAATGCAATTGATTTGTATAAAATAAATCCAGAGACAGGTGAACTTGAATATGTTTTGGACAAAATCACAAAATCATCTGTCGATGAAGTTTATGGGTTTTGTTTCTATCATAGTCCTATATCCGGGATAAATTATGCAATTCTTTGCGGAAAAGATGGTGTAATAGAACATTATAAAATAGTTGAAGGAAATAATCTTCTATCATTAGAATTGGTAAGCTCTTTTGATATTGGGAGTCAACCAGAAGGCATGGTTGCTGACCACAAACATGGTGTTCTCTATATTGGTGAAGAAAATAAATGTATTTGGAAGGTTAATGGAGAACCTGGAAATGCCAATCCCCAAAAACTCAGCCTCTCTTCCGAAGATGACAATGAAAACATAGAATATGATATTGAAGGCCTAACTATTTACTATACATCTTCTGATCATGGTTATTTACTTGCATCCAGTCAGGGAAATGATAGTTATGCAATCTATGATAGGTTTTTTGATAATTCTTACATTGGAAGTTTTAGAATAAATGATGGAATTGTAGATGGTACAACTGAAACAGATGGCATAGATGTTATCAATCTAAATTTAGGTGGTGAGTTTGCAGATGGTATTTTTATAGTGCAGGATGACTATAATATTACCGATGGTGAAAGACAGCCACAAAACTTCAAAATGGTAAATTGGAGAAAAATTTCAGAGCTTTTTGATCCACCTTTATATGTTGACCGTGATTTTAATATGAGAAAGTTATTTGAATAAAACTAACCAAGGGTCTTCAACTCTTCTTTCAATTTCTTAGGCAATCCGGCTACAACCAATTCATAACTATGATTAATCCAATGTCTGATTTTTGCATCAGGGATCCCGGCATTCATCATTACTGTATTCCAGTACTTTTTATGCATGTGATATCCAGGAATCACCAAACCATCATACTCCTCTCTTAATTTAATTGCGACTTCAGGATCACATTTAAGATTTATACTTTCAAACTCATCCACATCACAAAGTGCAAACATTTTTCCCATCACTTTGAATACCAGAACCTTATCATCAAATGGAAAGCCTTCAGTAGTTCCCGACTTTGCAAGACAAAAATCACGATACTGTTCGATATTCATTATTGATGTTCAGGAAAAGTTTAATAATTTAATTAAATCCCCATATATCAAAAAGATGATATTGAAATAAAGTTGATTCCCGAAATAATTTTGATCTAATGAGAATATTCCGGAAGACTTGCAAATTAAATGTTACAAAAAAAGAAGTGAATTAAATTACATTCTACTTATCCATCTGCCAATTATTACCAACAAACAGATCAGGAACATAATGATGGAAATCTTATTGATTCCATGCATAATTCTGATATTGGTATTGGTAGGTCTATTTGGATCTTTTTTTCTAAAATAATAAGTCAATACTTCTTTAAAATCGAAATAGTATCCTATATCCTTTTTCTGATCTTCAGTATTGTTGTTTTGTGCCGTTTCTTTACCCTCTTTATCCATTTTATTTATCCTTTAGTAGATTACAAATCGTTCGACTAATTGTTTGACGGATCTGTCCACCTACCATCTTCTTTTATCAATTCAATTAATTCGTCAAGGGCTTTTTCCGATGGAACTCCCCTCTTTATAACCTCTTTACCTTTGTACAATGTGATTTTTCCAACTCCTGATCCGACATAACCATAATCTGCATCTGCCATTTCACCAGGTCCGTTCACAATACAGCCCATAATCCCGATCTTCACACCTTTTAAATGATCGGTCCTTTTCCTGATCATTGCAGTGGTTTCCTGAAGATCAAACAGGGTTCTACCGCAGGAAGGACATGAAATATATTCAGTTTTTGTTATTCTTGTTCTTGCAGCTTGTAGTATTCCGAAAGCAGTCTGATTTATTGTTTTATGATCAAAATCTGTTGAATTATTAGATAACATAACCCCATCGCCCAGACCATCTATCAATAATCCGCCTATATCTGTTGATGAATAAAGCATGAACCTATCCACTTCAGTCTCGACATAACTTCTTTCAATTACAACCGGAACATTAATTTCTCCATTAATTAAATCAACAAAAATCCTCCTCAATGCTGCCATTCCATGGTTATTCTCTGAATATAATTGAAGTACAGCATTACTGGAATGATTCAACGAATTCAGAAATGAGATATCAACGTCTGTATCTTTTGCTCTTATAATATTTAAGTTATCACTCCTAAATCCATCACCTAACCACTGTTCTTTAGTTAGTAAAGGATATTTATTTATGTCATTTTTAACTTCTAACCATTGGTCATAATCAATGATTTCTTTCAGGCCATTTGGCAACATAAATGGTATGGGTGTCGAGCCCGAATACACATAATCTACCCCTAAATCATTCATACTCCATTTATCCAATTCTGGTAAATAGAAATGACCGATATCTTTAAGTTGCTTTTTCTCAGTAACTTCTATTTTTGAAAAATCCGCTATTACTCTGGGTACATTTTCGTTTCCAAAATTCAATACTTCATGAGTATTTCTTCTTTTGTATTCAAATGGATTGATACCATACTCAGTAATCTCACGTATGGGCTCACCAGCTCTTTGATACACTTTATCGACTAGCATTTGAGCAACGGGTGCCTCCGCTTCGGGTTCTTCGGTAAGAGACACCCTTACAGTATCCCCAAGACCGTCTTCAAGCAAAGTACCAATACCTACGGCAGATTTAATTCTTCCATCCTCAGCTTCACCTGCTTCAGTTACACCCAGATGCAAAGGATAAGGTTGAAGTCCCTCTTCATCCAATTTTTGAACCAGCAACCTGTAAGCCTGAACCATTATCTGGGTATTACTGGCTTTCATCGAAAGAACAATATCATAGTAATTAAGGTCTTCACATATGCGTAAAAACTCAAGTGCAGATTCCACCATGCCAATTGGGGTATCTCCATACCTACTCATGATCCGGTCCGAAAGAGAACCATGATTTGTTCCTATACGCATTGCAGTCCCATGCTCCTTGCAAATCTTTACCAGTGGTGTGAATTTCTCCCTGATCCTGTCTAACTCTGCCTGATATGATCCATCTGTATATTCAATTTCCTGGAACTTTTTCTTATCAGCGTAATTACCCGGGTTTATACGTACCTTTTCTACTATTTTGGCTGCTAGTTCAGCTGCATTAGGTGTAAAGTGTATATCTGCAATCAAAGGGACATCATATCCTCTATTTCTCAGCTCCATTCTTATATTCTCAAGGTTTTGAGCTTCCTTAATACTTGGGGCTGTTATTCTTACATATTCACATCCTGCTTCAACCATACGGATAGTCTGCTCCACGCTTCCAATAGTATCCATTGTATCAACAGTAGTCATTGACTGTACTCTTATTGGGTTATCACCCCCAAGTGGAATTCCTCCAATATTAACCTCTCTTGTTTTTCTCCTGGAATAGCTGGTAAGACTATTACAATATCTTACTTTCTGCAGGACGTCTTGTTCCTTTACATTCATGAACTAACAATTTCTGTTGCAAATGTAACTGATAACCCTATGGAAAAGTTGCTCAAATTTAAATATCCCCAAGCTGAGGTCGTATTAAGATATCTTCAACCACAGAATTTCGACTTAGTTGATATGCTGCCAGGACCATTTCTGCCACATCTGAGGATTTCATAAAACGCTCAGATGGTAAGTCTACACCCTCCCAACTGGCTGTAAGGGTAGCACCAGGCAGAACTGATGTCACTCTTATTCCATGTTCTTTCAACTCTTCCCTCAGTACCTTAGACATTCCATACATTGCCCATTTTGTGATTCCATATGATCCACCGTTTGAATATGCCATGATACTTGCAGTTGAACAAATATTAAATATATGTCCATGTTTTTTTTGTATCATATCACCTACTAATCGGCGTGTTAAATGATAGGCACTGTATAGATTTGTATTCATCATCTTTTCAAGTGCGCCTTCTTCTTCATTACATACCTGGCCGGGAATGAAAAAGCCGGTATTGTTGACCAACACCTCAACATTTTTACAATTTGATTTTATAAATTTAGAAAAACTCTCAACATCTGACTTTTTAGATAAATCAGCGACTTTATAAAGTAATTTGTTTTTAAACGTTGATTCTACTGACTTTTTGAGCCCCTCCAGGTCTTTACTATTTCTAGAACATGTAATTATATCAAACCCTTTCTCTGAAAACTTCTCAATTATAGCCTTTCCTATACCTTTGGTTCCACCGGTTACAACAATCATCTTTTTCACTTTCTATCATTTTTTTAAGCAAAAAACTTAAATATTTATATCAATTCATAATTAATGAAGGGAGTTCATGTCATATTTATTAATTTCGATTCAGGATGAAAAGCCTTGGGAAATATTTCATTTTTTTGGGACAAATGTTTGTCAGAAGAGAAACATTTCTCTCTTATGTCAATCTTACGTTTGATGAAGCTATTAAGGTTGGCTACAACTCTTTGTTTATTGTTACTATCGTTTCTGTTTTTATGGGAGCTGTAACTACCATACAAACTGCATTCAACCTTGTTAGCCCATTTATACCTGATTATGTTATTTCTTTGGTCGTAAGGGATATGACAATTCTGGAACTATCTCCTACTATCATAGCAATTGTATATGCCGGAAAAGTAGGATCCAATATTGCCGGAGAGTTAGGAACAATGAGAATAACCGAACAAATTGATGCATTAGAAGTAATGGGTATAAATTCGGCTTCTTATCTTGTTTTACCTAAAATTATTGCAAGTCTTATCATGTTTCCATGTCTGGTAATTCTTTCAGCATTTTTATGTTTATGGGGCGGCTATCTCGCTGGGATACTCACAGGCACAATTTCAGGTGTTGATTTTATATATGGTATAAGATACGAATTCATGGAATTCAATGTAGCTTTTGCATTGATTAAAGCTTTTGTTTTTGCTTTTTTAGTAGCATCAGTATCAGCTTACAAAGGATTCTACACCCATGGTGGAGCTTTGGAAGTGGGTAAGTCTTCAACCGCTGCAGTAACCAGCAGTTGTATCGCTATTTTACTGGCTGATTATGGTCTCGCTCAATTATTACTCGGATGATTGAAGTAAAAAATATCTCCAAAACATTCGGTGAAAAACAGGTACTATTTGATATCAATGCTGAGTTTGTAAAAGGGAAATGTAACCTAATTATTGGTTCAAGCGGCACCGGAAAAAGTGTTTTACTAAAAAACATGGTTGGTCTTGTTAAACCTGACACCGGTTCAGTACTTTACAACGATCGAAATTTCACTACTGCAAAGAAGGAACTCCAAACCGAAATACGACGTGAAATCGGAATGCTTTTTCAGGGTGGTGCTCTTTTTGATTCAAAAAATGTAGAGCAAAACGTGAAGTTTCCTTTGGATATTTTGACCAAAATGCCTGAAGATGAAAAACTTGATCGGGTTAATTTTTGCCTGGAAAGAGTCGGTCTGGAAAATGTAAATAAACTAATGCCTTCTGAAATTAGTGGTGGAATGAAAAAGAGAGTGGGTATTGCTAGATCAATTGTAAATAAACCTAATTATTTGTATTGTGATGAACCCAACTCAGGTCTGGACCCTCAAACAAGTATTAAAATTGATAACCTAATCGCTGAAATCACTCAGGAATACAATATTACAACCGTCGTTGTGACGCATGATATGAACTCAGTAATGGAAATAGGTGATAATGTGATCTTTCTATATAAAGGAAAAAAGCTTTGGGAAGGCAGTAGTAATGAGATAACTGAATCGGATGTAGATGAGCTGAATGAATTTGTATTTGCTACACGTTTGATGAAAAGAATATTTCCAAGGAAATGAATTAAATTCTTAGAAAAACGCAGTTAATTGAACGGTTCCTGAATGTATCATTTCACGCTTACTTGATTTTCTTCCAAAATATTGAAGAGTTAATTGTAGCCCATTTCTCAAGCTCTGCTGCCAGTTAAGATTTACTCTTAGATTATTTCCGGGCTGTAATCCTTCCAGCAATATGTAACCCAAATAAGTGGATACATCTCCCTCAAAACCTATATCAAGAAAGCTAATTTCACTATTTACCATACCGGACTTTGAACTACTCCACGTAAATTTCGTTTTCCACTCATTTATTGTAGAATATTCGGTTGACTCACTGGTAAATTGATTGTTTTTATTTTCAAAACGATATTGTAAACCAAACCTTACTTTTTGAGTTGGTTGCCATACTATTTCAGGTGATACAAGGTTTTCAAACAAATCAAAATTTCTTGAATTTAAGAAATCAGAAATGTTATTTCGTTTTTGGTTAAAGTACTCAAGATTAACCTGGTACTGGCTGCTGAAATTCCACCTGGTTTTTATTCCATATTTGCTTGTCTGAAGTTCTTCAAAGCCATTCTGATTTAATTGCTTTGAAAACCTATCCAGATAAGTAAGATCAAACCCTATACCTCTTCCCAGTCGATTGTAAAATAGGTTATATCTTTTTAATGATCGTTCAAATATCAGGTCTTCGTCATTAACCTTCACATATGGATTTACTCGATCATTTGGATTATCAGATGTGGTTTTCCGATCAAGATTCCAATTAACAAGAAAGGCAAACTTAGATATCCCTTTTGTAAGACCTTTACTATTTTTCCAGTTTTGTGGTGCTTTGAGCTCCACAGTATGATTGTATTGAACCTGAAAGGCCTCAATGTATTCATCTGTGGGTACAAATACTTTAATATAGTTTCTTTCGTCTGCATTGATTGCCTCGTAAAACTCGTTTAAATCCTGAATACCATCTTCATTTTCATCCCGCCATGTATGTGTTCCCTGACCAGCTCCAACCTGAGTAAAAACAAACTCTCTTTTCAATTCTCTACTGTTAGCAGTAGCATAGTTTAAATTGTTTCGAATGCTGCTTTTAAAAAACCTGTTGTCAGAAATTACTCGTCCCTGAATAATGTTTCGACTTTGATCAATATTTATCTGATCATCTATACTTCTATATTCTACAAAAACATCGAAAAACTGATCTTTGATGGATGAAGTAGAAAAATTTAAATTAGTATATTCAGATCTGGTAAAATCAGCCAGCTCACCGGAAATTGGTAGCTTATCTTTCCTGTATCCTGCTTTTGCTTTAAGACTAAAATTTGCTGAATCCGAATTAGCTATATAACCTCCATAATCATCATAATACATTGCAGTAGATATAATATTATTCGTATTATTTGCATCAGAAACTATGTTCTGATCCAGGTTATAAAATCCCCCAATTTTCACTGGGTGTAGGTTGATTGATAAGTCAGAAAAAGAACGCAACCATCTTGTATCTACATTACGCTGCTGTGTATTTTGAAAGAAATGATTACCTCTATACCTGAAATTTGAGATTCTTTCATTTATATCTAACCAGTGCTGAGTTCCATTCAGAACTTCGCCTCTTTCTCTAAAACCAAGTCTGTAATTCGTATATGTTGATCTCTTTTTATTGTAAATAGAAGTATTATATCCCAAAATTCTTTCAAAATTGAATACTGAGTCCTGAGTTGAGGTATTGTTCCAATCTCTGTCAAATTCAATTGAACGAAATCGGTCAATTGGTCGGAAATATTTATCATTCCATTCGAATGACACTTCATTGTCAATTTTATAATCACTCAAAAAAGTAATATCACGTTCTTTGGATCTGAAACCTGCAAGAATTGCCACACCATTATTATCTCCGTCATCCAGGCTGCTTAATAAGTTCTGATCATGATTTGAGGCTGCCAATTCCTGAAAAACTGATTCATGACCAGAAAGCTTTATTTCAGAACCAAAAACAAGCATTTGTCTCATATTTGGTGGTTCGATTTTAATTCCTGGTGTAAAAGACCCCTGACTTATACCATTTATAGGGGCTACCCACTCATATTCCCTACCATTTGAAGAAGATCCTTTTAAGATGTAATCACCATTCCCAAATCCAAGTTCTGTAAATGATAACCTGTACAGTGTTTCTTCCTGATTGACTGATCTTTTAAAAATTGTGTAGCTGACCCCGTTAACAACCGTGTCAATCTCTGCATAAAGTATTTCACTTTCCGAAAAAGAAGTTGAGTCTATTCCAGAAATAAATGCCTGATTTGTTTGATCACCTATACTGCTTAGGTATTGACGATCTTCCAGACTTAAGTCAACATTCAATGAAGAATTGGGGTTGTCTCTTTCTCTGTAATAATCTGCATAAAAAGAAGCTCTATCGGTTTCTATCAGCTGAGATCCAAAAAGAATTGATCTACTAAATGATTGAATTGTATATTCAAAGTCGATTCTTATTCTTGTGAAGCGTGTGATGACAACATTTGGATTGAACGTCACCTCCCCCAGATTGTAGTCGATAATATAATCATTGTCAAACCCACGCTTTAGCAACTGACCATCGATATAGACTCTCTCTGAATTTGCAATTACAATGATAAACCTTTCATTCTGAGCACCTCTTAGTCTGTAGGGCCCTGAAACTCCTTCTATTGGAGTCACCACCGTTGACGCAAATTTACCCTTATGGAATGCCGCTGATGCTTTTGATGTACTTTTCGCTCCATTTCTGAATTCATCCCTGTACGTCAATTGA
>CAYTFO010000147.1:0-1314 GCA_964437135.1 uncultured Roseivirgaceae bacterium
AGCATACATTAGCTGTATATTTATTTTATAACTAAATTACGTAACTTACGTAGTGTAAAAAACGTAACGTATATTACGAAATGAGAAAACCTTTAAACCCTTTTTTGCTTACTGGTTATCACAGTCCGGAATACTTCTGTGACCGGGAAGATGAACTGAAGTGGATGAGAGATCAATTTCAGAATGAACGAAATATGGTCATTCATGCCTGGCGACGTATCGGTAAAACTTCAATAATCAGGCATTTCTTCCATCAATTAGAGGAAGAAAGAAAAGTCAACACTGTGTTTGTGGATCTACTGGGGACTCACGACCTTGAACAAGCAATAAAAAAGATAACTGATGCTATCATCCAGCAGTATTATGAAAAGAATAAGGGAGCTGGGAAAAAGTTTTTGCAACTAATCGCCTCAATTGGAGCATCAATGAGTTTTGATCCGATCACGGGCTTACCATCAATTGATCTCAATCTTAAAAAAGGAGCAGAAGCGAATATTCCCCTGAGGGTTCTTGGAGAATTCATTCAGCAACAAAAAGAAACCACACTCATTGCAATCGATGAGTTTCAGCAAATTACGGGATTCCCGGAATCTAACTCCGAAGCTGTCTTCAGGTCCTGGATGCAGGAATTCCCGATGATTCGTTTCATATTCAGTGGTAGCAACCGAAACATGATGGATTCAATGTTTAGGGAAGAGTCCCGACCTTTTTATAAAAGTGCCCAAATACTACACCTGGAACACATTCCCGGCTCAAAATATATCCCTTTTATCATCCATCATTTTGAAACTTCAGGCAAAAAAATGGACCGTAAACGAGTCAATGAAATACTGGATTGGTGCCAGTTTCAAACTTACTATGTTCAGCTGGCCTGCAATAAACTCTATGGTATAACTGACCAGGTGAAGGAATCACACTTACAAAAAGTATTTAATGAAATGCTGGAACAGGAGAGTCCTTTTTTCTCTTCCCTGCAAAATCTGTTTACCCACTATCAATGGAAGTTGCTTATCGCGATAGCTAAAAGTGAATTTGAGAAAAATCCAATGTCATATGAATTCCTGCAAAAACATGGCCTTGGCCCTGCAAGTTCAGCCAACACCGCCTTAAAATCTTTACTAAAGAAAGAGTTCATCATTGCGGACGACGATGGCTATCGATTGCATGATACGCTTTTAATGAGATGGCTGCAGATAATTTGAGAACGGGGTGATTTAATGAAAGTTTGTCTATTTGTGTATTAGTATTCAGTCAGAAATCAGTCTTCAGTTGGAATACCCTACCTAAACAAATCGAAAGGAGCTGCAGTTAAAA
>CAYTFO010000147.1:1324-9673 GCA_964437135.1 uncultured Roseivirgaceae bacterium
AATAGTATACTATCCTCGTTCACACCGTTCCGGACCGAAAAGTTACCAACTACACATTCAAACAGCACCCAGTTTAGTTTTCAGGGTCCTAACTCTGCCTGAATAAATCGACAGAAGATACACTTAAACGAAGGACACATAAAACTATAGCACAAAATAGCAATCCATTTTCTCTTATAAATCAAGCCTAAACCTGCATCCTAAAACTGCTTCAAAAAGGTAATTTTTCCAATTAATTGCTGTTCCTGAAATGGAACTTCGAAACTATCGATTTGAGTATCATTAAAGACCAGATAAATAAATGATAACGGTTGATATTCCCAGCTTGCTCTTATGTTCCATCTGCTCTTTTCATCGAAGGTATTGTATTGATAAAAAGCGGATAACTGAACTCTGGGGTTTAGCGCAAATCTTGAACCAATAGTTGTGAGGTGCGTTCTAATATCTTCCTTTTCAATACCCAGATTTGTAATATCATTAAGTTCGTAATTGACCGTCAATGCAGCCTGGGGAACAGGAGCAAATCTCAGCCCTCCGTTAAAGGTAGTTCTCTGCCCGTTGTAGAATTCACCCCAATTCACACTTGCATTAACCGAAACTTGTGCTGATTGATTTGAATAATACCAAATATTGTAGCGGGTATAAAAGTAATTTCCTTCCTCGATTCCTATTCCTAGTGGAGCAAATGAAAAATTGATATTTTGCCATGTTGGAGTTACAGACGTCTCTAAAAAGCTGTTGTCTTTAAACCAGGTATAAACTGGGAAGATGTAAATATTTGCCTGCTGAAAGCTGGAAAAATCAGAAGCATCATGGTTATAATTGAAAAAGACCCCTGGATCAGACCGTCTGATCCATGGAATTTTTTTTGGTCTCCAGATATAATAACCTCCTGGACTATGCCTTACAACATCTTTCTGAAAGACAAATCCCATATCCGCATTGTATTGTTGTGTTACAAAGTCAGTTACATATCCCAGGTAGTATTGGTTTGTTCGATTTTGGATAGATACACGTCCAGCAACTCCCAAAGTATCATTTGAATTATCTCTAGAGCCGGTAACCATGTAAGAAATAGTCCACGTATCTTTTGGTCGCATTAACCCATCTAATGTCAAGGTCGTGTTGTTACTCTGCTCTTTTCCCAGTTCACTTGATTGTTCATCTAGTCGGTGGGTTACCATCATACCGATATTATTTTCCGATCCGTAATTTTGAAGGTATCTGGCTACCATGAAATTTGCAGCGGGTGAGTTTTCAGTTTCTGCCTGATTTATATAAAGACCTGCAATTGATTTATTTTCATCTCTCAACGTATAGCGGCCTCCTGCATTAATTCTGGCAGGTTCAGCATCAAAATTACCCTGTAGACCTATGGTGCGGCTGAAAAAAGGTACAACTGCACGGTTATTGGCACCAGCCCAGATCCCAGAGTTTTCCAGAAAGAACTGTCGGCGTTCGGGGAAAAATATATTGAACCTTTCCAGGTTATTGACAGCTCTATCAACATCTGCCTGCGCAAAGTCAGTATTATAAGTGAAATCCAGTACAGACCTTGGATTTATTGCCCACTTTACATCCCCACCTATTTTAAATTCATTCTTGTTAGTTGAGTTGTCTCCTTCCTTAATATTATCGTATTGATATAATGTATAGGGTTCTATCCGAATATTTGCACTGGGTTCAGGAAGCTCCAACCCTTCCAGCTTAGCTGCATAGGTCATTCTAAACTGAGAAAATGACTGTGGAATTGCAGGGAATACAGTTTCTTCAAAATTTCGCCTCGCCAGTCTGCTAAAAGTTATACCCCAGGTGGGGTTTTCTCCATCCTCGACTTCTTCATACCTTATTGATTTAAAAGGAATCGCAAACTCTGTATAGTATCCAGAGTCTGTACGCTGAGTTCTGACCGACCACAACGCATTCCAATTATCATCAGAATTATTGTCATTAAAATTTTGGAGATCTCGTTGATTGCCGTAGGGTGTAGTCTGAAAGGAAACACAATACTGCTTTAAGTTTTGAGGATCTAGTTGTATGGTGAAAACATCATTTTCAAACGAATTAAAATCGCGTCTGAGGTCCTGTACTCTTATCCCTTTTCGACCCATAGAGTCTTCGCAAAAAGAACTCACATATAAATATTTTTCATCATAAAGCAGTCTTACTTCCGTATCATGTAAGTAATCCCCACCCTGCCTTGGTTCAGTACGAAAAAAATTATGAATCGGTGTAGCATTTTGCCATTCCGGTTCGTCTAATTTTCCATCAATCTTAATTTTACCTATAACTTTAGTTGCTGTAACTACGGGAGCATTCTTAGGTGGCGGAAAATTTTCAGATTGTTGAGCATTTAAATTTTTATAGCTAAGAAAAATGATGGAAAAGAACAATACTTTTCCAATAAGTAGATTAGGATTTAAAAATCTAATGAAGGTCATCGTTAGTCGCTATTGGTTGTTGCTTCGGGAGGCATATCAGTGGTAAAATTTCCGTTATTTATGTTTATTAATTCTTTAAAATCCAATGCACCTTCATATTTCTTGATCAACTGATTATTATTGTAAATAGCTGCAAACGGCACACCCGTAATTTCAAAATAAGATAGCAAATACATGGAATTATCCTTTCCTACTGCAATTGGATCAATTTGTTCAAGTTGGTATGATTCGTAAAATTCATGAATCAGCTCCAGGCTGGCCCAGTCACCCGAAACCCAAATCGTATTTATATTTGTCAGACTATCCTTTTTAGTCAGATACAATGTTGCTTCCTCCTGACAGTGATCACAATCAGGACTAAAATATTTGATAAGGATGAGCCCATCCTTGTTTATATTTTGACTATTAAAAATTGTGCTGTCATCTATAGTTGATAATGTGAATTCAGGCATCATCAAAGCTGAATCAAGTTCGATTGCTTTTTCACCATTACCAGAGGATGTGCTGTTACAGCCATATAACACGATCCCAAATAGTATCGCCAATAAAATGAATTGACGATTTTTTTCATATTTTTGTACTCGGTTCATAAAACTCATTCTTTGTTATTTAATAAAAGAACATATTCATCAAAAGCAGCTTTGTCCATCTTTCTTTCACTCCATTCATCTTTGACTAATTTATGATTGATAGACTTACCGGATTTTTGTATTTCTTTTCTGAATTCCAGGTTTGACTCATGCCCGGTTCCGGAGATATTATTCATCCAATTATGAAAACCAGTAACCGGGTTAAACCAATAACTTGCCGCTATCATTTTGTTCCGTTCCTGCTGGTCTTGCATGATTCTGTTTGATACCTCAGTCATATATTCATTTAGTACCAATCTGTAAGCGCCACTTATCATAGGTTGCTTGAGTAAGCTATCATGTTTAGCAATTTCAAGGTTTTCAAGTTCAGGTATTATTCTTTTGGTATCCTTTATGACAGAATTTTCGGGCCTATCAAAAATTTCAGAGTGCCCATCCCGGCTGGCTTCAATCATGTCCATCATCAGGCCTGCTGGTTTTTTCAGTAAAATATATTGGTTGACTATTCCTGGGATAACAACTGTTAACATGAGCCATACACCAACCATTTTCAATGCCTGATCAGCTTGTCCCTTTCCATATCTTGTTATAAAATATACTATCACAATCCACAACATGAGATATAGAACATAAACACCCCATAATGAAAACACATCACTACATAGGCTTAGTTTGCTTACTATCACAGTTGAACCTAAAATCAATAATGTCAGCAGCCCAAGCATTCCAATTCCTACCACTAATAGCCGTTGTATGACCCAGATATTTAAATTGGGCTGTTGTACCTGAAGTAGCGGAAGGAACCCCAGGTCATGTTCTAAACCTTTAGTATGATAGGTAAGTACAACCAACAATAACGGCATCAGATATAGCCATACAAATGAAAAATCCAATGCTCCTAATTGAACCATTTCCGGATTGGATAATTCTGCAGTCAAATCACTATCATAAGCTGTAGTCCACATACTTACGCGTTTATAATATCCAAAGTGGTCTGATTGACCTGCATTGAAAATCATTGTTGGCTCTGGATAATCGATTACATAGTGTGTTCCGTACCACATAGACCAAAATGGAGTATTTATATCTACCCATGGTCTGTCTTCAGGGCCCTTTTTACCCTCATCAAACCAACTGATCGCCAATTGCTGCGTTTCGTCGATTTGCTTATTTATGGATTCTATTTGTGTGAGTCTCTCTTCGTATTCAGAAACACCATTAAAAAGGCTAAAAAATGTGGCAACTAAAAAAAGTAAAACCGCAATTAGTCTTGCCGGATTTCTAATGAAATGAAGCCACTCAAAATAAATAACTACTTTCATTGTATGCTCCTTTCCCTAAAACCCGAGGTATATATTAGAAACACAAGGCCAAATAGTGTCCAGACACCTAAACTGACCCAATCCAGATTATATATAGCGGCTGCTTTGGAATAGGATGGGGTTTCATAGTAAAAGTCATCAATATTATTGAAAAACTCCTGTTCTGCTTTCCAGCCCCAGTCACCATTTTTGCTGCCACCATACGCATGCTCGTCATTCAGTTCTTTTATGAATACACGACGATAAGCTTCTGCTTCTTTTTGAAAATGTAAATGACTCCACTGGTCTGTTCCACAAATACCCATGCTCAGGCTTTGCAAAGAACTAAAGGGATTTAGAAACCCTGCCACCTGCATACTGGATTTTTGCTTAAGCATTAGATCAAAAAGTGCTCCAAAATGCTTATCCCAAACCTTATTGCCATACTCCTCATCAGCCTGCATTAAAATACCATCATAATTAATAGGAAGACTGTCTAGCGAAGTGACTCCATAAGCTGCCATCACGCTATCTTTTAGAGCTTTTTCCCTAATATCTGAAGAATTATGACCGTCAATTCCTTTACTTCTATCCTCCCGCATTGCAGTTGTGAATTCCTGCCTTGATGGAAGAGGATTTTGCTTTTGAACATACCATGATGATACCTTCGGAAGGAAAACGAGCCAAATTATCCAAACAGCCAGCATTACAGTTAGTGCAGAAGCACCAATATTAAATCTCGATGTTAAAGAAGCGGTCAGGGTACAAATTATCAAGTAGAACCCGGAATAAGCTAGTACTATCAAACTGCTTCTAAGTATCAAATCATTACTAAAAGGACCTCCAAATGTAATAAGTTGAAAACCCAGCGTAATTAATAAAATGAAAAGAGCCAGAATCCAGACTGATAAAACTTTTCCAAAAATCAATCTTGTGTAGGATACTCCCTGAACCATTAATAACTTGATTCTTCCCTGCTCATGCTCACTCTTTATTGTGTAGTATATGAGGAAAACGATAAATAATGGCACAATAATTTGAAGAACCTTCGAGGCTTTTAGTGGCCCAAAGTATGAAATAAAAGCAGATTGAGATTGAGCACTATGTACCACCTCATTTTGAATATGGCCTTCCAATCGAAGCACCCGGCCTGCAGTAAGATTAACCCCTTCATCCAGTGCACTGAGAGGATTTATTGGTTTAAAAGCATATGATCCGTAATGCGCAGCACTATGAGGATTTGACGGACCCATGTTTTCCCACTGTTCTCTTACCAACTCTTTAGAATCAGCTGTTTGTGCTTGCCTGTTCTGGACATCTCTGACTCCGAAATAACTGATAATTACTAAAACCAATAGTAGAGAGACAATTATCCATCTCAACTGACCGATACGCCATAAACCTTTCCATTCATTTAAAATAATCCTGATCATAGCATTTAGTTTTTCATATACTGTAAATACATTTCTTCAAGGGTGTTTGCAGAAACTTGAATTGCATCGAGTTCCTGCACCAGTGCACCGTGTTTGAGGATCCCTATTCGAGTAGCGGTTTCTCTTACTCGGAACAGATCATGAGAAGCCATTAAAATACAAGAACCTTCTTCTGCTAATTTCTTAAGAAGGGAGGTTAGCTCATTACTGGCAGATGGATCCAGACCGCTTGCAGGTTCATCAAGAAGCAGCACTTTCGAATTTTTTGCGTAAGCAATTGCAATACCTACTTTTTGCCTCATTCCTTTAGAATACTCCGATACCTTTTTGTCATGAAAATCTTCCTGAAGACCACATTTGGAAAGAATTTCTTTTAGCTCAACTGTTGAATTCTTTATTTCAGCCAATGAACAGAAGTAGTTAAGATTTTCAACACCTGTGAGATAAGGATATAGGCTTACATTTTCAGGGATATAAGCTACTCTATTACTGATAGCTTTTTTTTCCAGGTGGGGAGTAATACCATCCAGTTTTACTTCTCCGGTGGTAGGTTCTAAAAAACCCAATAGTAGATTAATTGTAGTAGTTTTTCCTGCACCGTTAGAACCAAGCAGGGCATATATTTCCCCTGTATCTACCTGCAGATTGAGATTTTCAAGAGCTGTAGTGTTCTTGTATCTTTTACTTACGTTTGATAATTGTATCATAAAAATGTCTTTAGTTAAATATCTATTCGCAGTATGACTCTCTTTTCATTTTTGTCTGTAATTTCCGGTGATCTGTGCACTATTCCAGCAACGCTGTTCAATCTGTTAGGTACTTCTCCTTTGAGAATAGTTACAAATCCGGTCTCTATTCGCTGCACTCTTTCTTTCTTTTTTACTATTTTTTCATTGCTGGTCCCCAATGCATTTCTGTTCAAAGCATCTTCCGGAATCCATTCCGACCCCAGACCATAGTAAGTAGTGAATAACCTGAAAGGGTAGCCGTCTATATGAAATTTAGTGCAGGCATTGTTATCTACTATTCGTAAATAAAGTGAACCGAGATCTTTATTTTGAAATTCAAGAAAACCGTAAGTGAGATTGAAAATGTCTTGCCAAAAAGCAGATCCGTTAGCTTTTATATCTTTCCAGGTCTTTCGTATATCTTCTAATTGGTGTTTCAGTTCCTCTCTATTGATCACAGATTTAATTGGAGGGAGATTGCTTTTTACTACTTCCTGCATGTACAAATTGGTTTGTTTCGGAAGAGACCTTGTCCAACAAAACATATTGACATCAGATCTAAGCACCTGAGCACGATCATCCCAATCTGAACTAAAAATCTGCTCTGGTAACTTATTTCTGGTTTTCAGGAATGGAATTGAATTAAGTATATTCATATTGGCCATTCATCTTTAAATTGATTTCCTGACTTCATACCGAGAATTTCATAATCCATCAACAGACAGGCATCAAGGTCTGAAGTGATTTTTTCTTTATCCATATTCTGACCAATAAATACTAATTCATTCATACGATCGCCCCATTGTTTGTCCCATTTTGCCTGGATTTCATGCTGATTATCTAAGTATTCTTTACTTCTGGCACGATGAGAGAGAGGAACACTCGCCCACCATCTTCCATATGTCTCAATTTTCAAAGAACCTCCTGCCTGGCTCCATAAAATGGCATGATCAGGCCTGGAAGCCAACCAAAAAATTCCTTTACTTCTGATAATAGTATTTGGATAGCCTGTCTGGATGTAGTCATAAAACCTGTCCGGGTGAAAGGGTTTTGAGTTTCGATAAACAAAAGAGCTGATACCATACTCTTCCGTTTCCGGATTATGGGCGATACCCTTTTGTGCTAGTTCCAATTCCTTCTGCCAACCGGCTGACTGTTCCGCAACCTCATAATCGAACATTTTAGTATTTAAAATATCTTTTGGATTGATTTTACTGTATTCAGTCCTTATGATTTTACAGGTTGGATTTAATTTGTAGATGATTCTTTCAAGTTCCCTAATTTGATCTTCTGTTACCAAATCTGCTTTATTGAGGATAATAACATTTGCAAATTCAACCTGGTCCGTCAATAGATTGACTATTGATCGCTCATCCTGTTCGTCGTCAGTCATTTGACGATCTACAATCGTATCCGCACTACAAAAATCTTTGAAGAAGTTAAAGGCATCCACAACAGTAACCATTGTATCCAATCGGCTGATCTTAGTGAGGTCATAGAGTTCATCACCTGTTGCAAAAGAGAAAGTTTGAGCAACGGGAATCGGTTCGGATATGCCTGTGCTTTCTATTAACAGATAATCGAATTTATTCATTTTTGCCAGTTTCTCTACTTCAATCATTAGGTCCTCCCTGAGCGTACAGCAAATGCATCCATTACTCATTTCTACCAATTTTTCATCAGTGCGTGAAAGTTTAGCCCCATTTGCAACGAGTTTCTCGTCAATATTGACTTCACTCATATCATTGACGATGACTGCTACTTTCAGACCTTCTCTGTTATTAAGTATATGGTTTAGCAGAGTAGTCTTACCTGCTCCCAGAAACCCACTCAGCACTGTTACTGGTAGTCTTTTA
>CAYTFO010000148.1:0-7497 GCA_964437135.1 uncultured Roseivirgaceae bacterium
GTATCTCTTCGTTTTTTGGTTCTTCACTCCAAAAGAAGAAAAATAAAAGTATGCTTAAATATTTCATATAAATATTAATTCAAAATATGTGCCAAATAATCTTCAAAGCTAAGTGCATTTTTATATAAACTGTCGCTGTATATGGAAGCATGAAGCTTTAAATAACTTGGCTTATCATCAATCATAACATTCTCAATTAAAATGTTACCATATTTTTGGTCGATAGGAGGTTCAGCAGAAATGATCGGTTTTAGATAAAGCTTTTCTATGGTTTGAGTATAGTTTCCTTTATCACTTATCATTAGATCATTATTGCTCAGTTTATAACCCAATTCTTTAGTTTTTTTTCCAAAGTACTCAAGCAAAAATGCGAAATCACTTTTAAGGAAATAGTCTGAAAAGCTTATCGCAAAGCCATTTGCATATTTTGAGCTTAACACATGAATGACTGGATTTTGTTCAATTCCTTTCTTTTTAAGCTCATAAGAGGTTCTTATTGAGTTTAATTTATCATCAAGCCCGGATTCCAGCATCCATTTTAAATAATCACTCTTAAAGTTGTCTGAACGCTCAAGTACTTCATGCAGTATTTTAGTATTACTCTGAGATTTACTAAATAGCTTATTATATACGTCTTCAAAAAAGCCCATAATATAATAATCAATTTAACGGACTAATGTTACAGAACCATACTGAACTTGTTCACCGGCAAATTCAGATTCGAGACTTGTATACCTGATAACATACGCATAAGTACCTACAGGGAGATATTTATTTTGATATTTACCATCCCATCTGAAGTTCTTTTGATCTGAATAATAAACTAGTTCACCCCATCGAGTATAAATATAAATTTCAAA
The DNA here is from genome assembly GCA_964437135.1 of uncultured Roseivirgaceae bacterium. Classification (GTDB taxonomy): domain Bacteria; phylum Bacteroidota; class Bacteroidia; order Cytophagales; family Cyclobacteriaceae; genus CAYTFO01. The sequence goes on from CAYTFO010000148.1 coordinate 861, forward strand.
TTGATCTATATAAGGATTTGGAATTATGTAAAATTCTTCATTTTGACTATTCCCATTTGGGCTGAATGCATTCGGTGCAATTATAAAAGGTCGACAGTCTTCCGGATTTGCTACCAATTGCCTCACTAATACACTATCCACCTGGAAACATCCATTGCTTACATCTTCAACATTTACAAAATACAGGCCACTATCCAGCACAGGGCTTATCGTAAGAGGAGGTACAAGGTTCCTTTGCGTAAATACTGTATCCTGGCTAAGGTTGGTCACATACACATTGGTTCTCTCCGGTAAAGCCGTGCCTGACAAACCGATCTGAATACTTGCATCTGTATCACAATCCGGCAGATTGGAAGCAAACAGGTCAAAAGGTACATCATCTTCGACAAATAAAGGTTCAGTATAACGACATCCAGTAACGATATTTTCTACAAAAAAGTTATAAGCTCCGATTGATAAACTATCAATTGAAGGTGGTGTTACCGGCCCATCTACGGCGGCATTGACAGTTGTATCCGGATTCAATAATGAATAAAGAAAGCTTCCTGAATTTTCTATGGTAAACTCAAATGATGCATCACCTGCACCACAAATAGATGGTGGAGTAAATGTTGAGGTAACGTTGGGGGATTCTCTTATTGTAATAGCTACGGTATCCGAGCCTTCACAGTTATTTCTGGGTTCTCTGACCAGAATTGAATAAACAAAAGTACCTATTGAGTCTGAATTTACCTGCTGAAAACGTGTATCGTTGGCGGGTTCTTCATCAATGCGCCAATCGTAAAAAACCTGGACATTTTGTGCGTCAAGGTCAGGTATTGTTTCAAATTGGCAGTATGCCTGATCAGGACCCAAATCAATTTGAGGTCTTCCATCCCCAATAAAAACCTCTAGTGTGTCTGATGTACATCCTTCCAATGTAGTGATTGCCGTTTGAATGATTCTTGGGTCCGGTTCCAATACATTTATTGTTCGAGTAGTATCTCCGGTTGACCAATAGTATAGTAAACCTGCGCTATCAACAGGCCAGGCTTCCAGTAAAATTGGACCATTACATAGAGAAGTGTCATCTGGAATTGTAGGAAGTCCAGGTGTACGGAAAACTTCAACTTCATCGAAAAATGTAGTATCAAGACTAAAAGGCGATGGCAATGGCGGTAAACTTGTAGGATTCACCGGATCTCCAGGATATTCTCGTTCTCTTGCACATCTATTAGTTATTTGAAGTTCGAAAGCAAAAATACCAGTTGTATCATATCTGACATTTACAGAATCTGCGGACCCAATTGCTGAGGATACAGGAGGCAATGCATTATCTCCAAAATCCCAATAATATTCGTCAATAATTGAACTTCCTGATGCCTGAAACAGAACATCCTGCCCCAAACAGGCATTTTCTACTCCATAACCGGGTTCAGAAGCTAAGACTCCAACGGATTGCGTGAAGTTCGGAAGACCAATTCTGGATATTCTTCCAAATCCGTCCGAATCTAAACCAGGGGGTGCTAATTCATTAACTTGTACATTTCCATCCTGATCAGATGTTACTACTCCAAGGGTTTGACTATTATCGATTGCAAAGTAAACCTGGCCGTCCGGGCCTCTTTGTACAGCACCATAGCCGGTTCCAGAAGCATTTGATTTTGTAGCTTCAATTTCAGCTATTTCATTTTCAGTTCCCAAACTATCCAGCTGAAATCCAATCATACCATCCGCATTGGTTATGTACATTTCGGTACCATCATTGGAAAAGCCTAATCCATACAGGTCATTATTCTCATTGGTTTCAATAATCCTGGGATTTGACATTCTAAAACCACCAACGGTATCTATAAAATCGAATAATTCAGCCTGACGTGTTGCCGGAAGTAGATTTACGAAATTTACAGCACCAGGAAGAAATTTCATGTATCCATCCGCCTGTTCTTCCTCTGTAGTTAAAATAACCGTTCCGACTGGCGAAAAAACATTTCGTCCTATACCATCTTCGTTTATGAAGTTTGTTCTAAATGAGTTATTTCCAAACTCATGGGTGACAAGAAATTTTGTTCCTTCAAATCCTGTCGCAGTAACTTTTTCCAGACTGTTTTGAAAGAGCGGCAAATTCTTCAAAACTACAGCTCCTCTTGCATTATCTTTTTTCATATCTACGATTGAGTAGGTCATATCGGAAGATAAATCCTGATCATAGACTTCCTGCGCTGTAAATATGTAAAACATGGTTTCGTCGTCTGAAAATGGAAGAATCAAAACTCCCTGAGATGCAGTGCTATCACCTCCGATATTGGTTCCTCCGGACATAATTTCATCATCACGGTTCCAAACCGAAACACCATTTGTATAGAAAAGAACGTCACCATTTCGGTTTGAGATACTCGCACATCCTTCTGGTGAAAACATTGCATTGGTTCCTGTGATTGCAGAGACCGGCTGATTAAAGTCTATTCCGGCATTTTCTCCAAAATACCATTGGTTTGCTACCTGACTTTGAATTCCATATTCAGTAACATTGAAAGTTGAAACAATTGAACAACCAGTTGGTAGTGTTGCTTCTACCCAATAAGAACCTGTTGTATCCACATCAAGGATAGGGCCTATCGTTCCATCACTCCAAACATAAAAAGCAGCACCCTGGGGATCAATTTCAGCAGTTAACCTCAGTGTTTCATCAATACAGATTACAGTATCCTGAGGTACATTACGACCTTCCTGATCTGTTACATTCAATTGAACATCATTTGGCAGGATGTTCACAAAAAGGTTTATTGTTGAATCAATGCCATTTAAGCTTACAGTCAGGCTCACGGGAAGTGATGCAGGTTGATCGTAAGTAACTATGGGTGCGACATTAGTGCTTGTAGCGATCCCGAAATCCCAGAAATAGTTGGTAGGAGTAGGAGATACTACCGGGAAAAACTTAGTAGCATCATTTTGGCAACTATCGAGCCATGTAAAACTTAGTGTATCAAATCTGAAAAAGGGCTCAGGAGAAAAGGCAGGGAATTGATTTGCATTAAAGTTTTCTTCAAATAAAGGAGTTTCGTAATCCAATGAATCTCCTTCTATATCCGGAGTGTTTACTACAGCTATTTGAAAAGGGTCACCCTGATTATTCTGAAATAAGTGATAAAGTTTATTGTCTATGGCTGTTTTCAAACCTAGACTTCGAAAGACAGTGTTGGGGAGAATTGAATTTAAAGTTCTGGTACTGTCATTAAAATCAAATTGATATAAATTTCCATCTCTGTCTGAACTACCAAAACGGGAAATGTATAATTTACTACCATCTGGTGACCATTCTACATCATAGATGTTTTCATTTTGCCCATCTTCAAATCCTGAATTTCTTATGCTTTGATTAAAAGTCAGGTTACCGGTTTCAATATCAAAATTTGCAATTAAAACATTCCTGTTTGATGTCTTGGGAGCAATAGCAAGTAAAGCTGAGTCAGCGTTGAATGAGAATGCTGATGCTTCAAATCCTGGTCTGTCCAATGAGTCCAGTGATACATATTGAGGGTCCTGAATCCCGGATGCATCAATTCTGGTGATTGCGTAATCAAAAGTGATTCGGTTTTGAGAGATCAACCAATAATAAACATTTCCCCGACCAGGGACGATTATCATGCCTTCAGATGGATTTGAAAGCAGGGTCGGATTATTTTCACTTTCAATTTCTCCGAGTGGAGCTGCTCCATTACCATTACCTACCTGTCTTGAATCTACTGTAGTATATTGAATAGAATTTATACCAGTAGAACCAGAGTTTGTAAATATGTAATATTCATTTAGCGATCCTGGTACCGGACAAGCGACAGCAGATTGGTTGATAGCGGGATTTCCTGAAAGTGTACCGGATAGTAACTGATGCGATGCATCAAATATACGATTTCCGTCAGAATAGAAAAGCAAATTTCCAGTCAGGTGATCATTGATGACAGCAGAACCACCAATCCCGAACGGTTGAGCTATTCTTTCTTCGAGATACATGATGTCACCATTTTTATCTATCTGAAGGTTGAATGGAGAATTACCAAAAAACCATTGAGTTTCAATAATACGTTGTCCAAAAAGGTTAAAAAAACCAAATAGACACAATCCTACAACAAATTTTTTCAATATTACCTGATTCTTCACCTAACGGAGTTTATTTTGTGTTTTTTTACACTTAAACAAAAAGACGTTAAAAAATTGTATAATACAAACGTAAACTTATTCGTTCGATTGTTTGTACTTAGACAAATGTCTGATTTAAAAGTTATTTTATAATTTGCCGGCAATTGGTTTAATTGATATATGAGAAACTGTTTTATATTCATCATTTCTGCTTTTTTGCTTCTTGTTCAAAACAAGGCTTCGGCACAAGACCCTCAGTTTTCTCAATATTATGCAGCACCAATATATTTAAACCCAGCATTAACGGGTATTAATCAGATTGGTCGGGCTGGAATAAACTACAGAAACCAGTGGCCTTCCATACCTGCTAATTTTATTACCTATTCATTTTATCTGGATTATAATTTTCAGGATTATAACAGCAGTGTTGGTCTGATTGTGAATACAGATAAGGAGGGAATTGCAGGTTTACGATCAACCTCTGTTGGACTTGCATACGCATATGAAGTACGATTAAATTATTTCTGGACATTCAGACCAGCAATCCAGGTAGATTATTTCTGGCGAGATCTGAATTTTGATAAACTTACTTTTGGAGATCAATTTGATAATACCGGACAAGTTCGGGATTTTACCAGTGAACAGTTTAATACGGGATTTCAAACAAGGTTTCTTGATTTTTCTGCTGGCGGTATATTTTATAATGAACAAGTTTGGTTGGGTTTTTCAATGCATCATATAGCAGAACCTAATCAATCAATAGTTGGAGAAGATAGTCCCCTTGAAAGAAAAATATCTGTACATGGTGGTTATAGAATACCATTTGCAATGTTATCTCCCCGTATAGCTGCAAGAAATATATCGAAAGAAAGAAGTATAACACCAACTTTCAATTATAAGGCTCAGGGAGATTTTGATCAACTGGATCTTGGAGTGTATTTGACTTTAGAACCTGTTCTATTCGGGGTTTGGTATAGGGGAGTACCAATTAAACAACTTGAGGGTACTCCAAATAATGAGTCAATTATTGTAATGGCAGGAATAAATATGGGTGCAACCACAGTAGGTTATAGTTTTGATTATACTATCTCAGATCTTGGCATTGGAAGTGGCGGCGCACATGAATTATCTATCATTTACAGATTCAGTCTTGAAGACCCTTCAAAACCTCCCAGAGAGGTTCGTGAATTGAAGTGTCCAATTCCATTTATCTTTTAGCTGTTGAAATCCTTTTTAGCTAATTGTGGTTATTAGTTTTGTGTAAATTAATATAATCAGAAATTGTTGCTTTTATGAGCGAAGAATTAATCCGAAATATCATTCTGCTAATAGTCCTTGCCGACTTCATCCTTGAGAGATCCTTGAGTTTTTTAAATCAGAAGAGTAGAAAAAAACCGATACCTGCGGAATTGGAGGGTATTTATGATGAAGAAAAATATCGAAAATCACAGGTTTACAACAGGGAAAATAGCAGATTTGGACTGATTACAAGTAGTATTTCATTCGTTCTTATTGTTGCTGCAATATATTTCGGATGGTTTGGGGATTTGGATAAATGGATTCGAAATTTCAGTCCATTCGATATGCTTACAACCCTAATTTATTTCGGCTTTTTATTTGTGATTCTTGATGTCTTTGGAATTCCATTTGAGCTCTACAGAAATTTTGTGATTGAAGAGAAATATGGCTTTAATAAAATGAAGCTTCGGACATATATTTTAGATAAGGTCAAAGGCTATTTGCTCACATTCTTAATTGGTGGAATATTGTTAGCTACATTAATTTATCTTGTAAATTCTATTGGTTCCGGGTTTTGGTTGTATTTCTGGGGAATCATTACAGTCTTTTTCCTCTTTATAAACATGTTTTATACTTCATGGATTTTGCCGTTATTCAATAAACTAACCCCAATAGAAGATGGGGAATTGAAGTCATCAATTGAGGAATTTAGTAGAAGAGTAAATTTTCCGCTTAAAAATATTTTTATGATGGACGGATCCAAAAGGTCTTCAAAAGGGAATGCATTTTTCTCAGGTTTAGGAAAAAAGAAAAAGGTAGTTTTATTCGATACCCTGATTGAAAATCATACTACTGATGAATTGACTGCTGTATTTGCTCATGAAGTAGGTCATTACAAAAAGAAGCATATTATTGTAATGACTATTTTCTCCATTTTCCAGACTGGATTGATGCTATTTTTGCTTTCAAGAATGATTTTTAATTCTGAGGTAAGCTATGCATTAGGAGGAGATATGACAGCAATTCATTTGAATATGCTTGCTTTTGGTCTTTTATATACTCCTATATCACATATTTTGGGCATTGTCGGTAATCTCCTGAGTAGAAAACATGAATATGAAGCAGATAGATATGCACGTGAAAATTCTGATGGTGAATCATTGGTGAGCGCACTCAAGAAAATGAGCAGTGATCACTTAAGTAATTTGACTCCACATCCTGCATATGTGTTTGTTCATTATTCACATCCGCCTTTACTTCAGCGGGTACGAGCATTGATGGG
>CAYTFO010000148.1:7507-9669 GCA_964437135.1 uncultured Roseivirgaceae bacterium
TGATGGGTAGATAATCACATAAAATCGATTTCTACTCGAAGAGGAAATTTCATAAGGTATGTTTGAGCATCATCAACTGTCATATCCTTATGAAGAATTTTGTAAAGTGTCTCGGTAATAGGCACTCTTATTTGGTAGGATTTTGCCAGCTCGTGTATAATATCGATAGTTTTGATACCCTCTGCAACTTCTTCCATTTCCTCTAAAATCTCATCAATTTGTTTACCCTGAGCCAGCATGGAACCAACCGTATAGTTTCTACTCAAAGGACTGTTACTCGTTGCTATCAGGTCTCCTACACCAGCAAGGCCAAGAAAAGCCTGAGTATTTCCACCCAGTTTTCTGCCAATGTGAACCATTTCCACAAGACCTCTGCTTACCAACAAAGCACGTGCATTTTCTCCCAGGCCAAGCCCGCTAATCATTCCTGCGCCTACTGCAATTATGTTTTTCAGAATACCACAGAGTTCAATTCCAATAAGATCATTACTTCCATAAATCAAAAATCTGTCTGTTTTCAGCAACTTCTGACCTACTTTGATTACTTCGTCGAACTGACTTGCCACCACAGTGGCCGCAGGTTTCAACTCTGAAATTTCTCTGGCAAGGTTTGGGCCAGCCAGACAACCCACTCTTACAACTGAGCTTTCTGAAGTGATTACCTCACTCATGGTTTTTACATGGTCCCGGGTAATTGGGTTCTGTGGAGTTGGCTTAAAGTTTTCAGGAATATTTAAATCAAATCCCTTTGTTCCGTGAATCATTATATGATACGGTCTCAAATATTCAGAGAGGTTTTTGATCATTTCCCGAAAATTTGCTGAAGGGACCATAGGGAAAATGATATCGCATTCTTTTCCGATTCTACTCAGGTCATTAGTAACTTCAATATTATCAGCAATTTTTTGACCTGCTGCTTCCCTTGTTTTACTAATCAGTGCGGCTTTTTCCGCTGTTCTTGCATAAAGAAGGATATGATTACTTTTCTCTGAAAGTATGTTTGCCATGGCAGTACCAAAACTTCCTGCCCCAACAACTCCGATTGGTTTAGATGAATTTTTCGAGGCCATATCCATTTAATCTATTATGATAATAATATAGTGTATTGGGATCCTGAATGACTATTGTGCCATTTTTTCTAACCAATGGCCTTTTAGCATGATACATACCTACATTTTCTAAACCTAATTGAATTGCTTTTTCAGCTTTCTCTGTGAAATGATCAGCAATTCCGGTTTTGCCTTTTTTATGTAGCTTCAAAATCTTTTTTCTGAGTTTTTTGAAGTTCTGTTTAAACTCTTCATAATCAAGAATAAGGTCCTCATCTGGTAATCTTAAAATTGAATAAAGATCCAGTTTTGGATTTTTTCGTTCCAACATTTTAAATGCAGTATAGGCAACAAGGTGACTGGCAAATACTCTATTGTACTTGTGATATTCTTCTACAATCCGATTTGCCAGAATTCGCACATAAGTTTGTTCTCTTTGCTCATCAATTGTGATTTTTCCATCTGTCACAAAATAATCACGGGTATGTATGTGATTTCCATTTTTATCATGGCTATGTCCCTCATCATCAACATAGTTTCCCAGAATATCCATTCCTTTACCTATGCTTACCGAAATATTAGATCCTTTTGTGAAGAACTTTATAAGAAATGTAGCAATCTTATAAGAACTGGAGAACTCATCAGACTCTTTGTAATATCTCTCCTGGCCAGTTCTTTTCAAATGCTCATTGATTAAAGCAGGTGCTTCCAAAGTGAATTGATAATTGATAGTAACGGGTACTATAAATATTTTTCGGGCATCATCGCCTTCTTTTTGATAGAGTATACGCTGAGACTCTATAGCAGTACTCAATAAGCCTAGTTTTAAAGATTTCTCGATTTCTCCCGACCTTGAACGAGTACCTCCCGGAAAAAATAAACTATGACAACCCCATCTGATTGCTGAATTAGAATATGTTTTGAGAGTTTCGAGATAAACCGGATTTTTCTTTCTCCTGTCAACCTTGTAAGCTCCCAGGCTATTCATGAAATATGCAAAAATCTTGATGTTGAATAAGTTTAAACCAGCACCGTAAATAAATGCTGGTAAACCTAAAAACTGGATTACCCAGCCGATCAAAATACTGTCCAAATTTGAAAAATGAGTGGGTA
>CAYTFO010000149.1:0-9636 GCA_964437135.1 uncultured Roseivirgaceae bacterium
AAGAATGCAGGCTTTTCCCACCAGGCATCGTTGTATTTCCTAAATCTTATCAGGTCAGATCTTCTGTAACCTTCAGCAAACATTTCTCTACCTCTTTCGGCTAATAATGTTTCTGGATCAAGAGAAGACAATGGAGCAACATTTGCTCTGCTTCTTATAGTATTAACATCAGCCAATGCTGCAGCTGAATTACCTAATCTCCAGTTAGCTTCGGCTCTCATTAGGTAGAAATCCCCTAATCTGAAAATTGGGAAGTCATTACTTAAATTAGCACCAGCTCCAGAAGCATACTCCCATTTTCCGACTCTGGCACCTTCCTGTCTTAGTCCGTTAGGAGCAAGCTCAGTTATGAAAGGAGTGAAAGTCAATGGAGGTCCATCCGGATCAGTAGGTTCAGCTGAAAGGTCAGTAAGTCGAGTTCCATCAGAAGCGAACTGAGGTCCCACAAGGAATGAATTAATTCTATCATCACTCTCATCAAACAAATTATAAAACTCCTCTAATGAAGCATATCCGTTCCAGGGCTGCTCCTGAAGATCAAAAGTAGCCTGACTTGCATAGTGCAAAGTCATTTGAGGCAGGTTGAATCCCTGAGCGTTGTTTTCATCGTAAGGTATTACGAATATGTTCTCAGAAGATCCCGCGTTATTAGATGAGAAGTTTGAAAAGAAATTACTTGCCAGGCTGTAGTTACCTTTCTCAATTACTGAATCAGAATATTGTAAAGCTTTATCCCACTGAGGAGTTCCAGTGTATATTTCAGCATTTAAATAAAGTTTTGCAAGAATAGCGTTTGCAACATCTTTATTGACTGTTCCATATGTAGGCCCATTGGGTAATAAAGCATAGTTTTCATTGATGCTTCGCTCGATGAAAGCAAAAACTTCTGCTCTACTATTGGTTGGAGGCGTTGCATCTGTACTACCTTCTTCAATTATTGGAACGTTTCCATATGCATCGATTAACCACAGATATACTAAAGCTCTAAGAACCTTCAACTCAGCAGTTAATGCTTCTAATGTTCCATATTGTAATAACAATAGGTTGATGTTCGCAATAGATCCATAGCAATATGTCCAGCCATTATTAACAGCTTGTTCAGAAGGAAGGTATTCATGTCTGTGAGTTCTAATCCACTGTCCACCATCTTCCCAGTCTGCACCTTTTTGAGCAATTACCATCTCATCCGATGCCACTTCATGCATTGACCACAATGAATTGTGGCCCCCCCAGGTACCTATTATTGAAGAATAGGCTCCTTTTTTCAATACTTCGATCAAGGTCGCATCATCACTTCCAGTCACGACTTCTGATGGGATCTGAGAAAAAATCTCAGTATCCGGCTCACAGGCCACAGATGCCAGTAGAAATGGAACGACAAAAACCAGTTGTTTAAATAATCGTCTCATATCATTTATTTCTTTTTCTTATTCAAATATAATGTTTACTCCAAGTGTTAGAGAAGTTGTCGTAAAATATGTATTTCTTCTCTCAAGACCAGGTGCTAGTGATGCATTAAATGCATCTCCAATTTCGCTATCAGTATATCTAACCTCTGGGTCAATACCTGTATAGTTAGTTAATGTAAATAGATTTTGTCCTGCAAAATAGAATCTTAATGTATTTATTACATCATTTTGTAAAGGTACATTATATCCAATCTGAGCATTGTCCAATCTAATGAAAGATGCATTCTCTACATATAAATCAGAGAATGTAGGTGACTGAGTTACTACAGGAGTTTTGTCAGTAATAACTGAGTTCCATGTGTTTGATGCTGCATCCTGGTTTTCGTAGAATCCTCTGTAAGAGTTGTAAAGATCATGTCCAAATACCCCTCTTAAGAAGAAATTCAAATCCCAGTTTTGCCATACAAATGTGTTGTTGAAACCAAATTCTCCCTGAGGAAGTCCGTTACCAACTACTTCAAATTCATCAGGGTTGGTTGTACTCAAAATATAGTTTCCAACTTCATCTAACCCGAGGAATCTTGGGCCATACATGTTACCCAGGACATCACCAGGTACGTTTCTGATAATCTCATTGTTATTCTGACCAGGAGATCCAGGAGTAGAAAGTCTAATTTCAGAGAAACCCAGATCATCACTGATACTAAAGTTTTCAATTGTAGTTTTATCGTAGTAGGTAAAGTTAATAGCCGGCGTATAGCTAACAGGTCCTAACATTAATCCAGAATACGATAATGATACCTCTAAACCACCTTGAGTAAGGTCCGCAATATTTGCCCATGTGTTTCCTACTGTGTTTGTAGTTGCACCACCATCAAATGGGTTTGGTGCTCCGATAGGAACATTTACGTTGAAAAGTAGGTCTGAAATATCTCTCCTATACCAATCAATTGTACCTGAAAGTCTATCCCAGATAGCAAAATCAACCCCAATATCAATTTCTGCTTTAGTTTCCCACTTCAATTGAGGGTTAGGATTTCTATTTTGTCTTGGTGCAACAAACACATCTCCCGGTGTAAGAGGATCGCTATCTAAGTCAATTCTGTTACCAGGTTCAAATGCTGCAACTGCCAGGTATGGGTTTGGAGGAAGGTTTCCTGTTATACCATAAGAAGCTCTCAATTTCAATAAATTGACAGGTCCAAGATCAACAAGCTGTGAAATATCCGCACCTGCACTCACAGCAGGGAAATAACCCGTTTTTTCATCATCTCCAAAACCACTAAATGACTCTGATCTTAAAGTTGCACTAAAGAAATAAGTATTGTCATAATTCAAATTAACTCTTCCGAAAAATGAGTTTAGAGTACTTTTTTCTCTGTTACTGCTTGCATCAGTTTGGTTACCCAATCTGATACCTCCGAATCCAAGGTTATCAAATCCCTGATCATCGAACAAGAAGTTTCTTACCTGAACTCCAAAAAATTCATTTTCTCTAATCTGAGTTGAAACCCCTCCTAATATTGCGACATTCAAATCCCCAAAGGTATTGTTGTATTGCAATGTAGCTTCCGCAACCTGGAAGAAATTATCAAATGTTTCTCTTCTGGCGATACCACCATTACCTGCTCCAATTACGATATCCTGAGATGACTGATACCATCCATTGTGACCAATCTGAATATCCTGTGAATAAGTTGCAGCAAATGTTAATTCATCTATTATATCAAACTCAACCTGATAGTTTGTCAGGAAGTTCTTTCTTTCATTATAATATCTCTGCTGGTTTGCAAGTGCAACCGGGTTGTAAAAATCGAAAAGATCTCTTTGGAAATATCCTCCCCATCTGTCTGCATCTGGATTATCAGGTTCGAAAACAGGTGCAGTTGGATTATAAATAACAGCATATCTAAATGCTGCAAGGTTAATTGACTCCTGCTTTCTATTGTTAAATGCCCCGTTGAATTTCAATCTCAATCTATCATTAATAGCAGCATGAGAAATGGATAACCTTGTGTTTAACCTGTCAAAATTAACACCATCAACGATACCGTCATTATCACGGTAGTTTACAGAAGCACGATAGTTTGTATTAGGCGAAAGTGCTCCTGAAACAGAGAGGTTTCCGGTGTAAGAAATACCTGTTCCAGTTAGTTCATCAAACCAGTCAGTTTCGCTTCCAAAATCCTGACCACCTCTTTCCACATATTCATCAGGTGAAAGAACGTCTATTGTATTTGCAACAAGATCAACAGTTGTGAAACCGTTAAAATTAACTCTTGTAGAAGCACCACCTTTTGCTGATCCTGTTTTGGTGGTAACTAGAATTACTCCACTTGATCCTCTTGCTCCGTATATAGCAGCAGCAGAACCATCTTTCAATACATCTATTGACTTGATATCATTAGGATCTACATTATCAAGAGAAACTCCCACTACTCCATCTATAACCACTAATGGCTGACTATTTGCACCAAAAGTGGATAATCCTCTTAATCTGATTGCAGGATCCGCATTAGGATCACCTCCAGGTCGTACAACTGAAAGTCCTGCAACTTTTCCCTGTAAGAGACCTGCTGCTGAGTTCTGATTACCTTTGTTAAACTCTTCTTCGCTTACACTGGCAACCGCACTAGTGATCTCTTTCTTTTCCTGTGTACCGTATCCAACAACGACTACTTCAGATAAAGCCTGAACATCTAGTCCTAACTGGATATCTACAACACTTCTCGAACCAACTTCAACTTCCATGGTTTGATACCCTACAAAAGAAATAACAAGCGTGGCATTGTCTCCAACAGTCAATCTGTAATTACCGTCAAAGTCGGTAATGGTACCGTTGGAAGTACCTTTTTCCACGATGTTAGCCCCTGGGATAGTCTCTCCAGATTCAGCATCCGTGATTTTTCCCGTTATCGTCCTCTCCTGGGCTACAGCTGCAGCCGAAATAACAAAAAACGATAACAACATTAGTAAATACTTCTTCATACTATTTTAAATGGTTATCTGGTTAACAAAAATTGTTCAATTCAACTAATATAAGATTTTTAAAAATATTCTTAAGCTAATTAACCAGCATTTTAAAAAGGAAATTAAATAAAAACAACCGTATTTTATAAATAATCTAATGAAAACGTTTGTATTTGCCTATAAATTTTTAATTTGACAAAGTTTCACTTTTCTAAGATGGCATAACTGCTTTAGATTAAGAATTTTACTTTCTGAAATTTCAAGAAAAGAATCCAACTTTAAGTTTTAGAATTATCTAAATTGAAAACATGATTAAAAAGGGGTCAGTTACTATTAAGGATATAGCAGCAGAATTGAATATTTCACCTTCTACTGTCTCAAGGGCTCTTGCCGATAATCCGCTTGTAAAACCCGCAACCCGGAAGGCGGTAAAAGAACTCGCAGAAAAATATAATTATCAGCCAAATTTTACTGCTCTGAGTTTAAGGAGCAATAAGACACGAACATTAGGAATAATCATTCCCCAATTGGTTCATGAGTTTTTTGCACTGGTGATAAGAGGAATTGAAGATTATGCCTATTCTAATGGTTATAATGTGATTATTTGCTCCACACATGAAAACTATGAGCGTGAAGTTATAGATGCAAAGGCATTGCTGACGGGAAGGGTTGATGGCTTACTTGCCTGTATTTCAAGAACTACGAATAATTACGATCACTTCAAAGAATTTGAGAAAAGGAATATACCACTTGTTTTCTTCGACTGTATTTGTGATGAGATTGATACTTTCAAAGTCGTCATTGATGACAAACATGCTGCGTATGTAGCAACCCGTCATCTTATAGAAAAAGGTGCCAAAAATATTGCCTACGTTGGAGGACCTAAAAACCTTAACATCAATAAAAATAGGTTTGAAGGTTATCAAAATGCATTACAAGAAGCAAATATCTCTGTTGATTCATCTTTGATTGTTCATTGTGAAACCGGGAATTATGAGGATGGGAAAATTGCATCCTCAGATTTGATGGGAAATAAATCTATAGATGGAGTTTTTACCGGTACAGATATGTTAGCAGTAGCAGCTATCAAAAACCTAAAGGCAAATGGAAGACATGTACCGGGAGACGTTAAAGTTGTTGGGTTTAGTAATTGGTCAATATCTGAGCTTTTTGAACCTTCTATAAGTACAGTGAATCAGCCCGGATATGAAATGGGTTCAAAAGCCGCAGAATTGTTGATCTCACAAATTAACAATCCTGAAAATAAAAACTTTACAACTGAAATACTTCAAACAGATTTGATAGAAAGAGAGAGTAGTCGTTGATTTTATTGTTTATAGTTTATGGTTATTTGCGAGTTAATTATAAACCACAAACCAGGGTAAAATTACCTTATTGGATATACTAGTTAAAGATATTTTTTAATACTTAGATAGTTTCAATTCTTAAATCTATGCTGGAAAATTTGAAAGAAAAAACCGGGAAATCTTTAGAAGAATGGACTGCTTTAATTGGGTCTAAGAAATTTGAAAAGCACGGCCAAATCGTCAAATTTTTAAAAGAGGAGCACGGAATTACTCATGGTTTTGCAAATACTATTGCGTTAAAATCAAGAGAGGCAGATGCCAGTTCAATAGACGATGCGGAATTAATTACAGGTCAGTATAAAGGAAAAGAATCCCTCCTTCCAATAAAAGATAAATTGGAAATTTTCATAAAAACATTAGGTAAAGACATAGAAATAGCTCCGAAAAAAGCGAGCATAAGTTATAGACGAAAAACACAGTTTGCTTTGGTACAACCTACTACAAAAAGTCGTGTAGATCTTGGATTGAAATTAAAAGGAATTGAAAATCAGGGAAAATTAGAAAGTTCTGGCCCTTTTGGTACTATGTGTACCCACAGAATACAACTTACTTCTGTCGATGAAATTGATCAGGAAGTTTTGGATTGGGTGAAAGAAGCTTATGAGAGAGCAGGGTGAATCAGTAATCTCAGAAGCTTGAATCTTCATTTGCTAGACCTTGAATATTAAGTTCCTCATTAACGTCAATGCTGTTGGGATTACCTTCAGACGTAAGATAATAAACAATGTTTTAACCTAAGAAGTGTAGACATGAGCTAAAACTTCCGTCTGTTCTGGCTTCAATACTTGATCGTAAAAAGTTGTAAGCATGAGTAGTAATTTCTGTTTGGCAGTCTGCTGCTTCTGAAGTTGGAGATGGCAGTGTTATTTGACTGTAACAAATTATGGCCGTTAAAAATGCTATGTGAAAAGTGATTATCCAGGAAACCACCCTGATATATATTTAAAGTATGTGTAATTATAGATTTTTGAATGAGAGCTAAATGATAAATTATCAATCCTTGCATTAAGAAAATATCGCCTCGACTCCTCTGTTACTTCGAGAATCTCTGAAACTAAAGTAATGCTCCCTGTTAGAGCAGGTTCTTTAGTAGATGGGGGGAGGGGAAACACAACATCATCGCAGTAATTGAAATAATAATCTTCATAAACAGGTTCCCCAGCAACTTCCAGAAAAACTTCGATACCGTTGGTCACAGCTAGATCATAACTTTGACAAGAATCTCGCACTGAAACCAAAAACGGATCAATTGCAATGGTAATCATCGTGTCCAGGCTTACACGGTAAGTCATAAATATATTTCCACAAACATCCAGTTGATTGCTGTAGGCGACACTATCAATACAAAATTCAAAACGGGTGGAGTCAACTGTCGTTGAATCGACTTTGGCTGTATCCACTTTGCTTTTATCGAGAGGATCTAGATCCATTATCTCATCGGTAGATGAACACTGAATCATATTTACCAATACTAAAACAATAATTGACGAATGTAGATATGTTGTAATTAACCTCATGGGACATATAGATTATCTACTGAAACTGAATCTCGTCTATACCTGACATTATAAATAATAGGATGAGACGAAATTGAATACTTTGATTTTTGATGCGCTAATGTGGCAATTTGCTTTATTATTTAGGTCAGTGTTCCAAAGCTCAGTCACCGTGCTATTTTTTACATTTTAGATTATCCGATTAAATCAATCTAAATTATCTGTTACATAATGCAAAAAAAGTGCCTTTAAAAATTTAATTACTACATCTTTTCAATAAATCAAAAATCCAGAATTTCTACTTAAACCTTATCATTACCAATGAAGCTCATTGAAATGTGTTAAAGATATTAGACTGTAGAGAATGTAGTAAACTGGTTTGAATTAGAGGTCAATCTTTTAATAGTTAGTTAAGTGCTAAAAATCACTCATGAGACTTATTTGGTACCTTTTTTAGAAAAAGTAAAATTTTATCTCTTTTCAAAAATAGTCGTTCAAAAGACTCTGCAAATCCGTATCCTAAGGAAGTAAGTCTTAGAACACACAGAACCTCAACTATAAGAGCAAAAGATAAAATACTTCCAGCGACCATCTGGATTCCTGAATTCTGCGAAAGGAATGCGCTCACGGCAATGGCAAATACAATAATTGATCGAAGAAAGTTTGCATATGATAAGTACATAGTATCGAAATTATAATTTTAATAAATCAAAGCTGCTGCAGCACACCCTAGGCTAACAAATAGATAAATTAGTTTTTTGATACTCTTTTTAATAAAGCTTGTAAATAATGTTTTTTGATAGATAAATATAGATCCGTTTTTTGAAATATCATCTACCTACTTTACTGTATTTTTTGTGAAACGTAACTAGTTTTAAAATTGTTTTTTCTTAAAGATTCGCAAAAGAGCCTAAAAGGAAACTCATAGGTAATATCGATATTAGGGCTTAATGCGAGTAGTTTTACCTCGATACTCATCGGATCGAGACTACACCTAAGCCCCGAATATTCCAACGATTATAAAGTTGAAGAAGGGGGGATTCCTTTCGATAAAATAACAGGTACTTAAAATTTCGCTTTTATAAATCTTAACTGATAGAGCTAATGCAAGACAATTGGCAATCTTTGAATAAATAGTTTCCTAATGGTGAAACCTGTATAGGTAATGGGATGATATTTATATGTGTCAAAAGCATGATTGTTATTCAACAATATAGTATTCTACAATTCTTCATCAATTCTTTGCTGAATTTTGTGTTCCTGGTATTGGGATAAAGATCTTATTTCATCTTTTGTATAAGGATGGTCTAGCATTTCCCCTGTTTTTTCATAATGTTCATTGAACAATTTAAGTCGGTGTTCCATTTGTTCAAACTTTTCAATTTCTGATTGAGTGTATTTCTTGGTATTTATACGGTAGTAGCTAATTGGTTTTTCTGGTTACGTTTTTTTAAAAGTTATAGGTTTTGTCTAACGCCGTTAAATATCTATCTATATTTTAGGGATTGATCAAACATACTTCCCTGCATAATTTCTACAGTGTATAATCACTAAAAACAGTTTTTATTTTATGAGAAATGGCAGAAGGGGAGTAGGAAACTTCTTTAGGTTTCATCTTGGCTGTTTTTTCGGTAAATCTTTCAATGTCTCTTGGAGTAGGTTGACAAGCGGATACTGTTATTAAAGAAGCAACGGATACATTTTTTAAGCAAAGCTTTCCTAGCACTTGGCCAATCTAATGGTGTTTTAGCCTAGTCCTACTACATCATCTATGATTATCAGATTCGGTTTTCCAAATTACCTCGATCAGCTGGAATTCAATTATCAACTAATAATGATATAAGTACTCTTACAAGTAGATACCTTTTGCTCACAAATTGCACGCAAATGGCACGCATATAAAAAAAGCACTTACAATTTTTGATTGTAAGTGCTTGATTATCAATGTGGGCCCTACTGGATTCGAACGCGGACGGCTAGTCCAGTGACCCTCCCAATGTGTAATCGGAATGCTCTGAACTTATCAATTTTTCAATTTTGCTTTTACTTTTCCAGGATTTTATTTCCCGTTCTCTGGCATAAGTCGAGGCTTTGTTAGCAAGTAATTCCTGATAGACAATTACCCAGTCATTGGCTTTACCAGTGTACCCTTTATGGTTACGATTGTGTTTTTTGACCCGGCTAGTTAGGTCATCACATGTATGACCTACATAATACCTATCGAGCTTTTGTGATTTTAATATGTAAACATAACATGAGACACACCTCTTTATGAAATATTAAGTATAAAAAAACCCTGATGAAATCACCAGGGTTTTTTGATGTGGGCCCTACTGGATTCGAACCAGTGACCCCCTGCTTGTAAGGCAGGTGCTCTGAACCAACTGAGCTAAG
>CAYTFO010000150.1:0-9614 GCA_964437135.1 uncultured Roseivirgaceae bacterium
AATGCCAAAATTGACAGCTTATCCGAAGGTGTTTATGGTGTAGTGGTTAGAAACGAAACCACCGGTTGCGTTTCTGCAGAACTAACGATCGAAATCTTAGATCAACCTGTTAATCCGGTGATAAGTCTAGATGCTATAAATGGCGATGGATTCTGCTTCGATGGTGCGAATGGAAACGATGGTAACGGTGAACTAACAATATCTATTGATGAAGAAGGCAATCCTGCCAACCTTGCCCAATATACCATTACCTGGTACAGAGGTACTGGAACTGCTACCCCATTATTTGATGGTGGTATTGTTGAGGGTACTGCAAATGATGTCAATGGTGACGGTCTGCAACTTGACGGGTTGTCCGATGATACTTACACTGTAGTAGTGATGAAAAATACAGGAGGTGCCAATAATAACAATGCAGGTTGTATGGCAGAAGCGACCTTCACTATCGAATCTGACGAACCTGTTATCTCTATCCAGGAACCTGATTATATTATAGAAAACAATGATAATTGTGATGGTTCTTACAACGGATCGATAACTATCAATCAAATAAGAGAAAATACGACTATCATCGATCTTTCAGGTGCTGCAATTGCAAATTGGGAATTTAGCTGGACAGGACCAGCAGGATTTACCCCTGTCAGCGGTATTGGTGCTGGATTTAATACAATATCAAGCCTTGAACCAGGCGACTATGTGCTGAATATTCGAAATGTAACCACTGGTTGTCCTCCAATAGATCTTGACTATACCTTTAATGTGGGTGATGATAGTGAACTACCGGTTATCCAGTTTGCTTCAAGAACAGCGGATATATTCTGTAATCCTCCGGCTCCTAATGTTGGATCAGGTTCACTATCAGTTACTTTACTGGATGAAGGTAATCCAATTACGCTTGGGGACTATAGAATTGAATGGTACCGAGGTAATTCTGTACCTGGTGACCTGACTGCTAATGCAAACTTTATTGCAGATCATACTACTGGTACTGGAAATAATTCCGGTAACGGAAATGTAGGTTCTGCAATTGTAGGTGCTGACATCCGATCACTGGATAGCTTAGCTGCTGGTTTCTACACAGTTGTGGTTCAAAAAACCGGTGATTCTGATGGTAGAGGAAACCTGTCATGTGAGCAAATTGCAACTTTCGAAGTACTGTCAGATCCTGCTAATCTGACCATCGATATAAATACCGATCTTGCATTTGACGATAACTTCAACTGTACTAATCCTAATGGTTTCGTTCAGGTGAATAACGTTCTTGAAGACAACGATCCTAATCTTTATACCATCGATAACTATGAATTTACATGGTACAAAGATAGTGTGTTATTTAATGCTTCACATGGAGATATCGTAGATGCAAATGGTGGAACTGGTAACAGAATCGAAAACCTTGAAGGTTCTGCGGTTTATACTGTTGAGGTAAGAAATACCATTACGGATTGTATAGTTGACGAAGAGATTGCAATTGAATTGGAAGATCTACCTGTAAATCCGGACATCATTAGAGTTGCTAAAACCACTTCTGAAGGTTGTGACTTCAATCCTAACGAAGGAAATGGAACCCTTGAGATTTCCATTGAGGAAGAAGGTAATCCTGCTTCGGTATCAGATTATACAATTACATGGTATAGAGGTCAGGCTGTGAATCCAGCTCAGGAAATGTTTGCAGGTGATGCAGCAGTCGATGGAACTGCTTCAGATGCAAGTGTGGGTACCGACCTGACTTTACTGGATGGTTTAGCGGAAGGTTTCTACACAGTAATGATTGTTAAGAATGGCGGTACAGCTACAGATCCTAATTTCGGATGTGAAGCTACCCGAACATTTGAAATTCTTAGCGAACAAAATTTCCCGAATATCAACCTACCTGCTGCTCAGGTAACTGCAAATACTCTTTGTGGCCCTGTTGGAAATGGTACCATCACGATCAATGATGGAGATATCCAATTGGAAGGAAATCCTGCTAATGTGGCAGATTATAACTGGACATTTACTTCATCAACTGGCGAAAATCCTATTGCTGATCAGAATGCTCCTGCCGGACCAATTGAATTAACAGCTTTACTACCAGATACAATCACAATCGTAGCAACTAACATTGTGACCGGTTGTGCTACCGGTGAATTCCAGGTGATAATACTTGATCAAAGTAGAAATCCTGAAATCAATAATCTGGTGATGATGCCGAATACAAATTGCATGGGTACAATCTCTGTAGGTAGCATTGAGATCATTACAGTTGATGATGCTCCGGCAACCACTACTGGATATACCTATCAGTGGTACGTTGGTTCTACTAATACCGCAGGTCAGGAAGTATCAACCATATTTGCTGGAATCACAGATGATCAGCCAATTCTTCAAAATGTAGAGAATGGTTTTTACACTGTTGAAATTCAGAATACAACTTCTACCTGTACAGTGGTTCAGACTGTTGAAGTAACCAATGATCCGGACTTCCCTATCATTGCAAGCTATGATGTAAACAGTGACCTGAACTGTACCGGTACTCCTACTGGTTCTTTTGAACTATCTGAAATCATCTATGGAGGAAACTTCCTGAATGTGGATGCAGATTCACTGGAATTGGCTACAAACTTCACTTTACAGGTATTAGATGATCAGAATAACCCAGTTACTGATGGAGATCCTTCCACCCTTTTCTCAATAGATAGCCTGGCAGAAGGTGATTATACAGTTACCATCAGAAGAAACGATTCAAACTGTGAGTCTGAGCCAATTAGCTTCTTCATTGATAATAATGCTCAGAGACCATTGTTAGAGTTGATCATTGTACAGGCTGATTCTACCTGTGGTGGTGGAACTCCAAATGCAATTGCAATAGCCAGAGCAGACGGTCAGTCAAGTAATAATACAGACTACGAGTTCTTCTGGTTTGATAATGACGGCAACGAAGTTTCAAATACAGATACGTTAGCTGGCTTTGCAAGTGAAAACTACAATGTTACAGTTACCAACCTTCTGACTGGATGTACAGCTTCAGGTTCAATATTCGTACCTGCTGATCCGGTTGATCTTGGAGATCTGACAGTTGCAGGAACTGATCCTACAACCTGTAACCCGATTAATGGACAGGTTGAAGTAACTGATGTTGATTACGGAAGCATCTCAGACTATACATTTGAGTTCTTCTTTGAATCAAGCTCTAACTCTATTCAAAACAGTAGTTCAGCTGTACTGGCTAATGTTGATGCTGGAATCTATCTGGTAAGAGGAACACACGTACCGACAGGTTGTACCACAGGATTAGTACAGGTAGAATTAGTGGATGACGCTATCATCTATCCTGAAATAACTCTTAACCTTGACCCGGTTGGTGGAAGTAGAAATAACACTTCATGTGATTTGACTAATCCAAATGGAGCGTTATCAGTGTTGGTTGATGGTGCTCAGGATACAAGTTTATATTCAGTAACCTGGAGTAATGGTGGTACCGGATTCACAATCTCTAATATTGTTGGTGGAACTTACACAGTTACAGTTGAAAACAGAGCAACTGGTTGTATTTCTACTGATGATTTCAGAATTATAGATGACATAAACCTTCCTCTGCTGTTAAGTACATCAAGTTCACCTAATACAAATTGTGTGAATCCTAATGGTATAGTAGCAGCAAGTGTTATTGATGTAACCGGAGAAATTTCAGAGTACACGTACTACTGGTTTACAACTCAGGTTGCTGATCCGGCTGCTGAAGTAGCTGCAGGTAACTTTGCATTCACAGGAAGTCAGGTAGCTGATCTGGATGCGGGAGTTTATTATGTATATGCTATAGATGACCTGGTATCCTGTTTTGTTTCAGAACTACAGGAAGTTGTGATCGAAGATGAGACTATGGCTCCAGAACTTGAAGTAGAGATCATTTCAAATAACACAGTTTGTGACATAGAGCTTGCTGATGGTTTTGCAACAGTAGTTGATCCTAATAATAACCTGGGTAGATATGCTATCGAGTGGTATGTAGGTACTGATACTGCTGGTGTTGATCCATTCCTGACTGGAGCATTTGCTGAAGACTTATATGTAGGACTTTATTCAGCGGCTGTGACTGACCTAATTACAGGTTGTACGCAACTCATACCATTTGAAATACTGGATGAAGCACCGATAATTGATCAGCCTACAGTTAATATCTTTAGTAACAGAACTAATTGTCAGTTCCCTGATGGTCAGGCAAGAGCTACAGTTGGTGGAGAAACTACCGGATTCTTGTTTGAATGGTTTACGGGCGGTGATTTTAACAATCCACTGTACACTGGATCTGAAGTAAATGGTATTGACAGTGCTGTTTATTATGTAAGAGCAACAGATATTAGAAGTGGTTGTGTTTCTCCTTTTGATACTGTAGAAATCAGATATGAAATTACTGATCCATTCTTTGAAATTGATGTTACAAACTCTTTATGTCTGAGAACTGAAGATGGTTCAACCAACCAATTCTCAGGACAGGCATTCATACAGTTTGAACAGTTTAATGCAATAAGTGAAATCAGATGGTATGATGCAGATGATTTAGACCTACCACTATCCACAAATGAAAAACTGATAGATGTAGGGCCTGGTGAGTATTATGTTGAGTTTGTTCCGGAGAATGGGTGTGAGTACAGTGGATCATTTGTAATAACAGCTGAACTTCAGGTTTACAATGGTGTGTCTGCCAATGCAGATGGCAGAAATGACTTCTTCCTGATAGATTGTCTGGATACTTTCGAAAACAACAAGGTAACTATCTACAACAGAGATGGTACTAAGATTTTCGAAATGGACGGATATAATAATCAGGATAAACGTTTCGAAGGATTCGCAAACGTGGGAAGTAAAGAGAGAGAATTACCAGTAGGAACGTACTTCTACATCATAGATAGAGGTGATGGTTCTGAAGCAATTAGTGGATATTTAGAATTAGTTCGATAACTTTATAGAATGAGACTTAAAATAATTATAGGATTTTTGGCTTTGGGATTGGGATTTACCTCCCTCTCCCAGCAAAGAGCTATCACTTCAACCTATCCGTATAATTTACTTATGCTCAACCCTGCCTATGCAGGAAGTTTGAATATGCTTTCAGTGATTGGTGTTTACCGTGCACAATGGATAAACCAGGATGGAGCACCGGAAACAAGCATATTGTCAGCTCACTCATCATTTTTTGGTAATCGAGTCGGTATAGGATTGTATGCTATTAATGACCGAATTGGAGTTCATACTGACAACTCAGTGTATGCAAGCTATGCCTATAAAATAAGAACGCCTATTGGAATTTTAGCCATGGGATTACAGGGAGGTTTCAATTATCGTGAGTCAGATTTTACTCAGCTTACCATATTGGATAGAGATGATCCCTTATTAAACAGGGTGAATACGCGCTTTTCTCCAAATTTTGGAACAGGAATTTATTTCGCAAACCCCAATTTATTTGCCGGATTTTCGGTTCCCTACATATTGGAAAACAAAACTATAGAGATTGACGAACGAATTGTTGGATCCGCAGTGGAGTCAAGAGAAAGTAGATATTACTATGCAACTGCGGGAATTATATTCCCAATCTCAAGTAACATCAAAGTAAGTCCATCAATATTAATTAGGGGTCAGGAAGACAGCCGCCCTGCATTTGATATCACAGGTAACCTTATTTTCGATGACATTGCATATGTGGGTGTAAGTGTGAGGAATAATGGAGAGTTAACTTTCCTTGGACAGTTGATTCTAAATGAAAACTTCAGAGTTGGATATGCATATGATGTAGTTACTCGAAGAGATCAGACAGATATCAATGCCGGAACTCATGAGATTATGTTGAACTACAGAATAAGACTTAAAAACACAGCTCAGGATCCATTATGTCCTGTATATTTTTAAGATAACATAAACATCAAAATCAAATCCTGACCATTTATCTTAAATCGTCAGGATTTTTTTATTCTAGCTTGTATTCACTCCCAGGAAAACAAGCTTATCCTCATGCAAAAATTCTATAATACCAGTTTTCATGACTGAAGAATAAAAGCGGGCATACCAGCACACCCCCGCCTCGTTCCTCATCGGGCAAGCTAACATACAATTGGGTACTAATTATAGAACACAATAGATAGACTATTGATATCCCCTAGACAAACAATAGAAAACAATAGATCTACAATAGATAAGCAATAGATTTACTTATATTTATAAAAACAAACTCAGGATGAATTTTCTCATACGAATGATTCTCACTGCTGTGGCAGTTTTAATTGTATCTTATCTCCTACCCGGAGTACAGGTAGATAACTTCTTTAGTGCGTTTATTCTGGCAATAGTTCTCGCGTTACTGAATTCATTTTTGAAGCCAATTTTTATTATTCTCACCATCCCGTTTACTATAATCACATTTGGATTATTCCTTCTGGTGATAGATACTATTATAATCCTGATAGCCAGTTCATTTATAGATGGTTTTGGTGTGGATGGATTCTGGTGGGCACTGTTGTTCAGCGTATTGCTAAGTATCACAACCTCCCTTCTCACAGACCTGTCCGGTAAAAACAAAAAATAAGCTGTGATCAAATTCCACAGCTTAACCTTAATTTCTAAAACTGCAATTTTCTTCCTCTACTCAAATACATATAGAAATACCATAGCATACAATAGCACACTATAGCATACCAGTTTACCCGCCGAAGCTTTAGCGAAGAAGGACACACCATAGCACACCCTACCTAATCAGTCTCCTTAAACCACCCCGCATATTTCTGGTAGTTCCCCGCGATTCTTACCATCATATCCCGGTTCTTACCTTCCACTTTTTTCACAGGTTTGGCAGGTACACCGGCATAAATCATATTCTCTTCTACAATAGTATTTTCTAATACGACCGCACCAGCTGCAATTATTGCCCCTTTCTTAATTACTGCATTATCCATTACAATAGCACCCATTCCTATCAATGTCTCATCTTCCAATGTGCATCCATGAATTATTGCATTATGTCCTACTGTCACATTATTTCCTATCACAGTTGCTGCTTTCTTATATGTTCCATGGATTGTCGCATTGTCCTGGATATTGCTATTGTTTCCAACAGTGATGGAATTGACATCTCCTCGTACCACAGCACTAAACCAAACTGTACAACCATCTCCCATTTTCACTTCTCCGATAATAGCTGCATTATCAGCAAACCAACAGTCCGCTCCAAATTGAGGTTTAAAACCCCTTACTTCTTTAATTATTGCCATTTGTTTTTTATTAACTGAACATACCTCCAAATTTGTAGGTTTAGTTGGTATAATTCAAAATATAAAAAGACGTGAAATCAATTTTTTATTCTTTAATAGCAACTGTTTTAATTTACTCATGTGGTGATTCCGGTAAATCTACTGTGGAAACCGGGGTAGCAATGGAAGCAGCATTACCGTCAGATTCTGCTTCTTTATTAGAAATTGACACCGCTACTTCCGTTGTGACCTGGATTGGAAGTAAGCCTACAGGTAAACACAATGGGACAATTTCTATTACCTCTGGTACTATTGCAGTGACTGATTCGGAGATTGAAGGTGCAAATTTTACCTTTTCAATTCCAAGTCTGAAAATAATGGACATGACACCGGATAATGAGTTTTACACCAAACTTTATGATCATTTAATGTCAGCTGATTTTTTTCTTGCTGATAGTTTTCCTGATGCAAGTTTTGAATTGGTCAAAATTGAGCCTTTCGATAGTTCATCAGTTTCAAGCAAGGAAGAATATGAGACTGAAAACAAACCCGCTTCCATGTATGAGTTTATGGTAAAAAATCCAACTCACAACATCACGGGAAATCTTACAATGCGTGGGGTATCTAAAAGCATAAAATTCCCAGCTCAGGTTATCATAAAAAAAGACCAAATAAGAGCTGAAGGAAAGTTTATAATAGACAGAACCAACTGGAATCTAAAATATAGAGATGAGGCTTCTGTTGCTAACAGGGCAAAAGATAAATTCATTTACAATACTGTAAATGTAGGATTTGTTATCTCTACTCGAAATGAATCTAATAGCTGATTGCACAAGTTTTTAAAGTTATAAGAAACGATTTCATAATTTTATTGGTTAATTGACTGACATTTTGTCATTTTTTATAATCAAAAGTTATCTTTGCAGGTCTTTACAAAGAACAGAAGATGAACGGACTAATTGAAGATATAGACATTTTAGACAGGGCTAAAGAAGAACAGGAAAACTGTGAAGTGAGGGTTTCGAAAGAGACTGATGAATCAGGCAAAAAACTCTACATTGAAAGTTATGGCTGTCAGATGAATTTTTCAGACAGTGAGATAGTAACATCTATATTAAAAAAAGACGGTTTTTCTACAACTTCAAAACCGGATATTGCAGATCTAATATTGATCAATACCTGCTCAATCAGGGACAAAGCCGAACAAACAGTAAGAAAAAGGCTTCAGCACTTCAATGCCATAAAGAAAGGAAAACCGGGAATATCCATAGGTGTACTGGGTTGTATGGCTGAAAGGCTGAAATCCAAACTACTGGAAGAAGAAAAGATTGTAGATATAGTAGTAGGTCCGGATGCATACAGAGACCTTCCTAAGCTTGTAAAACAGGCAGAGGATGGAGAAAAAGGGGTCAATACTTTTCTTTCCAGGGAAGAAACTTATGCCGATATATCACCTGTTCGTCTAAACTCAAATGGAGTTACAGCTTTCATTTCTATCATGAGAGGCTGCGATAATATGTGTTCATTTTGTGTAGTTCCTTTTACCCGGGGAAGGGAACGTAGTAGAGATCCTTACTCAGTAGTAGAAGAAGCGAAACAGCTTTTTGATAATGGATTTAGGGAAGTAACTCTTCTCGGGCAAAATGTAGATTCATACAAATGGTCTCATATAGAAAATAACAAAGCAAGACTAAACAAAATAGATTCAGTTACGGAAAATGACATTGTAAATTTCGCTAACCTATTAGAAATGGTAGCGCAGGTTCACCCGGATCTACGTGTCAGATTTTCAACGTCACATCCTAAGGATATTACTGACGAAGTACTGCTCACTATGAAAAAATACGAGAACATCTGTAATTATATTCATCTTCCTGCACAAAGTGGTAATTCCCGGGTTCTTGAAATGATGAATAGAACCTACGATCGTGACTGGTACATCAATCGAGTCGATGCGATTCGAAATATCCTGGGTGAAGATTGTGGAATCAGTTCAGATATGATTGCTGGCTTTTGTACCGAAACTGATGAGGAACATCAGGATACTTTGACTTTAATGGACTATGTAAAATATGATTTCTCCTACATGTTTTACTATTCAGAAAGGCCCGGTACACTTGCTGCAAAAAAATATGAGGATGATATTCCTTTGGAAGTAAAGAAAAAGCGACTTCAGGAAATCATTCAAAAGCAACAGCAAATATCACTTGAGAGAAATGAAAGAGATATCGGGAAAACCTTTAAAGTACTCATCGAAGGAGTAAGTAAGAAGTCTAAAGATCAATTGCAAGGCCGAAATTCTGCAAATAAAGTGATCGTTTTTGATAACCACGGCTTTGAGAAAGGTCAATATGTCAAAGTAAAAGTTGTTGATTGTACCTCAGCAACATTGTT
>CAYTFO010000151.1:0-9467 GCA_964437135.1 uncultured Roseivirgaceae bacterium
ATTGACAAAGACGAGTACCGGGATATGTTCAGAGTATATGGAATCAATGAAGCCTACCTGGAAAATGGTTTTGGGAAACTGGATATCAATGGTGACGGTCAGTTATCGAAAAATGAAATCATTAAGGGAATGACCGACTTCTTTCTTTCTTCAGATCCGGAAGCTCCAGGTAACTGGATCTTTGGAGACTGGACATGAAGTAGAAAACTCATGCTTCGTTTTCACTTCATGTCAAGAAAGTACTAAGCTTATGCTTCACTTCATGTCACGACCATTATTGAGTTAGAAGTTCAAAGTGGAAATTTAAAAGAAAGTCTGAAGATAACTGACATCGCAAAGATCTTTCGAATATCGACCTTCAACTTTTACCATTTACCTTTTACCACATTTCGTATAGTACAAAGTGAAATGCTTAAAATTTAAAGAAGGTGTTAAATAACTGCAAACTTGATGGTCTTTCACCTTTTCACTTAAAACCTTTACCATTTACCTTTCACCCAATTCATTGCAGAAAAAACAAACGGTAAGTATTTTATCAAAATCTTCTAAATAGCAACCTTAAACTCCTTCAGCTACTACTTCCTTCACTTCCGGCACCATTCTTTTCAGAAGATTTTCGATTCCAGCTTTTAGAGTAAGGGTTGAGGATGGACATCCGGAGCATGACCCTTGTAATAGTACTTTCACCGTACCTTCGTTGAAACTATCGAAAGCAATTGCTCCTCCATCCATTTCTACGGCAGGTCTGATGTATTCATCAAGGATACCTTTAATTTTTGCATCCAGGTCAGTATCATTTTCACTTATGTCATGATCAGCTTTCATTTCCTCTACTTTTTCATTGAGGAATGGAAGCCCTTCTTCCAAATGAGACTTTATTAGTTGCTGAATTTCATTTTTGATTTCAATCCATTCGATTTTCTCATCCTTGGTTACTGTCACGAAGTTACTCATGTAGAATACTCGATTCACATAATCAAGTTCGAATAATTTAGCTGCAAGCGGAGCCTCTTTTGCAGCTTGAGCATCCGGGAAATCTCTTGTTACACCTTCCGGCATTAACATAAAATTCACTACAAATTTTAAGGAATTAGGATTGGGATTTGACTCAGTATATATATTGACTACTCGTTTTTCCTGTGTATTTTCCATATCAATGTTTATGACTTGTACTATATAAATGCAAAAGTGGCAAATAAGTTCGAAAATGTAGTAGGAAAAAGTGATTTACCTAAAACACAAATAAATATGAATTCAGAGTTCTAATGAAAAATTTCTGCAATTCTGATTCAGGCAGAATTATGAAGTGACATTTTTAAACTAAACCAAATATGGGCTAAAAAAAATTAAAATATTTAATACCTATTTTTAAACCCCATAACGCTATCCAGGTATTAAGTGAATTCAAAATACTCTTCGGTTACTCCTCATAACTACGCCTTTAGTGATCCGGTCTCATTAAACGATGCTTTTTTCGAAAGAATTGAACCAACTATAAACTGCCAAATTCGTTATATTTGCTAAATCATGAAGTTAGAAGTCTTTTCAAGTGTCGAAGAATTAAAAGCAGATAGAGTGCCGCGAAAGTACTCTAAAAAGGAGCTAATTGCTCAAAAAAACGCAGCCCGTGCTATTATAAAATTCGAGTAAATAATCTAAAAAATGAAAGGAATAGCGACTCTTCTACCTCCTAGTAAACTTTGGATTTAGATAAAAATATCAGTTATCTTGATTATAGTATTGAGGTATTCAATAATAATTCTGTTGATTATCTCTTGGTAGGTGGTACGGCTGTTATCTTACATGGACATATGCGCGGCTCGCATAACTTACCTAAAAATATTGAATTCGATTACGACTTTTGGTATAAAGCTTCCTTATCAAATTTTTTAAGCCTAATTGAGGCACTCAAGGATATCCAGCCGGAATCATCTAAAAAACTCGACAAAATAGTTTTCATGCCTGAGAAAGCATACCTAAGGATAACTGAAGAACCGTATAAAATAAAATTACTACCTCAAATCAAGGGTTTTGAAATAAAGGATTTTGATAGTGCAAAATCTCGTTGTATGAATAAAAAAATTAAAACACAATTTGCCTCCATAATTTCATATCATGATCTAATAAAAACCAAAGAAGCACTAAATAGACCTATTGATAGAAAGGATATTATAGAGCTAAAGAGAATCAATAGTAGAACAAAAGACCAAGGGCTATCTTTGTAAGTCCCCCGCTAGCGCAAGCATTTTGCTCGTGCTTAATCCACAAATCAATTATATTGCTCTGAAAATAATCAGCTATTCAACCCTTGAAAACCAAACTTTCTTCTGATTGCTACCACACTTCAATTTCGCAGCCTTGTGTTTCAAATAACGATCGTTTAATGAGACCGGATCACTAAAGGCATAATTGTATGGCGTAACTGAAGAATATTTGGATGCCATCGGATCAATTGCATTAAATCTTCCTAATGCAGCGTCATACTGACGGTAGTAGGTATCGTAAAGGTTTGATAATTCCTGCAACTCAGAACCGGCATCCCACCTAAATTTCTCTTCTTTTTTCATTTCATTTAAACGATATGTCGGACGGGTAAATGTATTTCAGATTATTTTGCATAAACTCATTGCCGTAGTTGGTCGTGCTTGCTGCATTTACAGCACCCGTCATCGTCATCCCAAATGGATAGTAATGGTTTATCTGCTGCACTTCTGAAATTTTGATAAATATTATATAGAAATCATTCTCGAAAATTTTTGATCGCTTTAAAAACTTAAACAACCAAATCTTAAGCTGATCCAAGTATCCCCAAAAACAGCTAATCACATATACTCTATTGCGTTATAAATTATTATTGTCAAAATGTAAAATATATAGTTGCCTAACATTATATTGCAAAAATTTTAAATAACCAGTACAAATATGAGAAGATTTTTATTACTGTTTTTTTATCATCCATTCACTTAATGGCTTTCGGCCAATCCGAATTATTCACAAGGAAAGTTAATGTTAACACCAAAGCAACAGTTTCTGATTTAAAATTTGGGAATATCAATGGTGACGAACTTCCTAATGATATTGTAATTGCTGTTCAAGATGAGGACTACCTTATTGTCAAATTTGATAACAGCACGGCTTTGAGCGGACTAAGAGGTAATTTAATATTAGGCCTGCGCAATGTTCCCAAACAGTCAGATCGACGTGTAGAACTAGCAGATTTAGATAATGATGGAGATATTGATGTTATTTATTCAGTATTTTCCGAACAAAGCAGCTTTGGATTCTTTATAAATAATGGCACAGGCAGTTTTTCTAATGATGGAAACAACTATGGCAATGTCACTTTTGTGCGTAGCATTACATCCGGATACTTTAATAATGACCAGCAATTGGATATCGCAGTATTAGGTAATGAAGAACTAAAAATATTTTTCGGTAATGAAAATCTTGATTTTTCAGAATCTGTTTCATTGCCAATTTCAAATGAGGTAAATACCAGGGAAATCAACGCTTTAGACCATGATGGAGATGGTATCGATGAAATATATCTTCAGTGTAATGTAGGAGGCGGTATTGATCAAGTAAAATATAATGGTACGGATCTTTCAGTAGTAAGCATATCCGCAAAAGAAGGCACAGAGGGGTTTGCTTTTGGGGATATTGATTTAGATGGAAATGTTGATATAGTATATTCTACTAAGGAATTTTCCAGTGAATTAAACATTCTTTTTGGAGATGGATCTGGTAATTGGGAAGAACAAACATTGACACTTGATTTTGACCCGGTTGGCAGAGATATTCTGATAGATGATGTGGATAAAGATGGTGATCATGACATTGCTTTCGCAGTGACAAATTCTGAAACAATGTTCCATATCATGTTGAACTAAAATAACCGAGAATTTCAAACGGTCAAGACAAATGGTTCCATTACTGGAAGTATTTTTTCAATTTTGGGTATTTACAGCACTAGTTACAGAGATGTGGTAGCTGAGTTACCTTATAAATTATCAATTGTAGTGAGAAACGAGATTAAACTAAATGAACATAATTTTGATCAAAACTTCTCTACCTATAGTTATTCTGAGCTCCTACTGACTCCCAGTATCGAATATTTAATCCCAGGTAGGCTTTTTGATAAGCCATTTTTTATTGGAGGATCACAATTATTCAGTGATATTTTTTTATTTAATGACATCAGCAATGACAACATCATTTCAAATAGCAGCATTTTTGGGCAAATTTCCAATACTCATGCTTATGATATAGATTTAAATGGTGACGGCAATAATGATTTGGTTCTAGGGGATAGTAGAACAGAAATCTTTATTGCAGATGCATCCTTTGAAGGATTCAACACTTCACAAATTCTGGAGTCCAGCATAAGCTCTTACAGTTTCGCTTCATGTGATTTTGATAATGATGGAGATATTGATCTTTTTATTGGTGATGGAATATATTTAAATGATGGTTCCTGTATTTTTACTAAATCTCAGTTTCTGAAATTCAACCTTTCTGGAGCAAGCGCATTTGATTATGATGGTGATGGAGATTTGGATCTAGTAGTTTCGAATTTCGTGAATCAAAAAATGGAAGTGTACAATAATGATGGAGAGGGAAATTTTACAATTTCACAGACTTTAGATAATGAATTCTATTACAGTTATCCCATAGACTTTGACAACGATGATGATCTTGATCTGATAATTTCGGATTTCCTGAATAAGCAGATTTCGATCATGGAAAATCAGCAAGGTGTTTTTTCAAGTTTTCAAAGCACCACAGTGGAAATGAATGACTCTAAATTCGCTATTCTTGATTTAGATCAGGATGGTTTAGTAGAATTACTTTTTGCAAGTTCATCTTCTTCAGTTCCATACCTGAGTATGAGCTCTCAGGGTTTTTCAGAAGTATCAAGTTTCGAAAGTGAAATTAATTTTGCTAACAAGATATTTAGCTTTGATTACAATGATGATAATAGAATAGATCTTATACTAAATAACAGAGAAGGACAAACTGAGATTTTTACTTCTAAACGACTGGCTGAAATCATATTAAATCGTAATACTTATCAATACAGTGGAAGCCAAATTGAATTGGAGTATGAAACTGTTCCTGCTGACTTGCAAGTAAAATTCACTTTTGATGGAAGTGAATTAAGACCTACAGATGCCGGTGAATATGAACTTATCGGTACTATTGATTCCGAAGAAGCAGAAGGAGATATTGCAGAAACAATATTTATAACCCAAGCTGAGTTGCTCGTCTTTTTGAAAGATACTAGCAGATTATATGGTGACCCTAATCCAGAATTTACGATCATCTATTCAGGATTTAGAGGAAATGATGATGAAAATTCGCTTGATAATGAAATTATACCATTGACTTCGGCAGGACCGGAGTCAAATGTTGGAGCATACCCAATAGAAGCAGATAGCAAAACGGATCAAAACTATATCATAAGTATTAGTCCGGCATTTCTGTATATCGAGAAAGCAGCTTTACAATTACAAGCTGATAATAAGAGAATTTTTATCGATGAAGATTTGCCCGAATTAACAATAACAGGGATCGGGTTTAAAAATGATGATCAACTTGATGATTTAAGGGAGATTCCTTCAATTTCTGTCGATATAGAAAACACATCTATTGCAGGGGAATATCCAATTCGTTT
This sequence comes from uncultured Roseivirgaceae bacterium, assembly GCA_964437135.1. Taxonomy (GTDB): domain Bacteria; phylum Bacteroidota; class Bacteroidia; order Cytophagales; family Cyclobacteriaceae; genus CAYTFO01. The sequence continues at coordinate 5,675 of CAYTFO010000151.1, forward strand.
ATCAGGAGGTTCAGATGGGAATTACAATTTAGAACTTATCGATGGAATATTGACCATAGAGGAGGTCCTGTCTGTCTTGGAAGATAAAACCGTCTCTATTTTCCCAAATCCAGCTACATCTGAAATAAGATTTGATCAAAATATTAATATCTATTATGCGGAAATACTGGATTCCAGAGGTAAAAAGGTTACTGAATTTTCAAACATGAACCCTCAAAGTTCAAGCCTCAACATTTCGACGCTTACAAAAGGAGTTTACTTTATTAAAGTGAGAGATGATAAGGGTAAAACCAGAACACTTAAATTCATAAAGAAATAATCATTCCATGCAACAACTCAGGATAAGCTGACTCAATTTTAGGGTCAGCTTTTTCTACCTCCTCAAGAAAATAAAATCACCCCCCTCATCTCCAGCTTCACGAATGGGGCCGTATTGTGGGAGTTGATTGACCGGACTGTTGTGTATGACCGCTACCCTGAAATTTCTGAAAAGCTGATCTGCTGAAATCATAGCCGATTCGTTTTCACCTAAACTTTTCAACAAATATTTCATGAAGACACTTTTATCAGGTACTGTTGTCATTGTTCCGCTGGTCATTGCCTTTCTACTGGGTAACCGATACATCTCCAGCATTGCCCTGCTGCTTTCCTGTATTGCCCGTTCTTTTAATATTCCCCCACTAAAGCAGGCATCTGAAATCAATAAGGTATGTTTGGCAGGAATTCCTCTCAAATAATCCCGGATCGTACTATTGCTCAACCAGTTTGCTTTGGAATTTTGATTTGCATCAGCCGGCAACCAATACCCCTGCTCCAACTGACTATTCCAGATACCATGTCCGGCATAAAAGATCAAAAGATTTTCATCTTCATTTACAATTCCCGCCAGCTGGTCCAAAGCATTGATCACTTCTGCCCTGCCCGGATTTTCCAAAATCTTTACGTTTCCCGCTTCAAAACTGTAACTATTTATAAGTATCTCCGCAAGTTGATTTGCATCCGAAACAGGTTGTTCCAACGAAGCAATGCGATCATCATTATAATCATTGATCCCAATTAGTAATGCATGATATTTCTTTGTCCTGAGTTCTTTTACCATTGTCAAACCCAAATCATCCGGTTCCGAGATTTGCTTAGAGACTATTACCGGAATTTCTGCTGATTTTTCAGCTTCATTTGCTCGATAAATCACAATAGGTCCACTTACTCCCGGGGCACAGGTTGTCAATTTCCAGTCGCCACTCCACTTCCCGGTAAGCACTTCCAGTTCTCCATTTTGCTCCAATGTAAGCTGTGAGGTTGCCAAACAGGTTTTGTCATTTCTATACACATATTCAACTTCTTTCAGCTCTACCTGATTACCTCTGATAGTCCCTGAGACTTTCTTTTTCGATGAATCCTGGTTGTTTTCATCTTTACTTATTAAAAACCCGGAAATCTTATCCTGATCCTGCTTCAATTCAACAGAAATTCTGATTCGTGAATCCAGAAAAGTAGCAGTGCCGTTCCAGTCTCCGGACAAATCTATACTTACCTGAGCCGTTCCCATCAACTGGATTGAAAAGCTGATCACATACATAAAAAACCTGTTTAAATAGCTCATTTTACTTCTTCTTCAATTAGTAATATAAATAAGCCTTTTCGAGAAATTTGCTATTAAATTCACAAATCAGTGATTCTTTTTTTTAGTAAAAAACTCAGTACACTAGAGACCCTTCGTAAATTCAAAATGTCGTTCATGAAATTTTTAATTGATTTTAAGAGTAAATTATTTATAATTCAATCTTGAAATAAATTTGATCCTGTTCTATTTTCCCTGAATCACCTATGCATCAAACTGGACAATCAAAATTTAGATATTTGTAAAGGAATTGATATATGCTTCATAATAGAAATAATATCAATTCATTTCTGCTTTTACTCCTACTCTGGTTATTGGCATTTGATAATTATGCCCAAAAATCTACACTTGATCGCATATACCAGGCAAGTCAGGATACTCTTGTTTATGATTACAACACAGGAAAGAAATACTTACTATCAGCAATTCTGCTTAGCGAAGAAGCTGGAAATGATTCGACAACCCATCAATTGTACCTGGAATATGGAACATTATTATGGGCTCATTCAGCATATGATTCCGCAAGGTTTTATTTAAATCGAGTATTAGATAAATCGAACAATAATCTCCAGTTAGCTTCAGCCCTGAATACGATCGGTCTGTCCTATTTCTATCAGTCAGAATATTTGGAAGCAATAGATTGGCTGGAAAAATCTCTCAATGAGTACACATTAGTCGGTGATAGTTCTGGTATCTCCAGAGTAAATAACAATCTGGGGCTCATACATCAGGCAAAAGGATCATTTAAACAGGCAACCGAATACATAGTTGAGGGACTGAAATATAAAGTTCGGTACATAGGACTCGCGGATCAATACTATTCAAGCTCTAATCCGCTCAAATTGCATACGAATAAGGCAGTTTCAGAAGATCTTACGAATCAATTAATCCTTGAGATAGATACAACAAATGATTCTCTTGTAAAAGGAAGATTATATCAAAAACTAGGCACTACTTTCCTTTTTCAAAACCAATTGGATAGTGGACTTTTCTTCATAAAAAAAGGGTATGCAATCCATAAAAAGATCAACGCCTCCTCCAGACTTGGTTTGGATTGTATTGATCTGGGTGACACCTACATAAAACTGGGTGATTATGATTCTGCGGAATTCTATTATCAACAATCCCTTTTCTTTCTAAAAAAGGAATCCATGATCCCTACATTAAGTAGTGGACTGATTAAACTGGGAGATTTATTCGTTCAGCAACATAAGTATGAGCAAGCTTTTAGGGTTTTGTTGGAATTACTAGATATAAGCAAAACTGTAGGTCATAAAGCTATGGTAGCCAAAACCATGGGCAGGATTGCAAAACTTGAACTTCAGAGAAAAGATGTAAAAAGTGCCATTTCATATGGTGAAAAATTCCTGAGCTTATCTAAAGAAATCGGATCTTTTACCAATGAAATGGATGCACATCTTCTTTTGACTGAAATTTTCCAGGCGAATGGCCAGTATAAAAAAGCACTATTTCATCAGGGGGAATACTTTACTTTAAATAAAAAGAAATCGGAAGCAGAAATCTTCCAAAAAGCAAAAGAATATGAAGTTAAAATAGCTTTGGACAGAGCAAATAGTGAGATTTTACTGTTAAATGAAAAACAGACCGGGTTAAATGAGAAACTCACTATTCAACAAAATAATCTCTACCTAACCAGTGGGCTTATTTTTATTTTGCTGCTATTGATCCTATACATAACAAGAAATAATCTGACTATTAAAAAGTTAAGCAGAGAAAATAAATCCAGAGGAGATCAAAATGAATTGTTATTGAGCGAGGTTCACCACAGGGTAAAAAACAACCTTCAGATGATTTCCAGCTTATTGACCTTACAAATTCGTAGAATTGACGGAGAGGCTAAATATATTCTGGAAGAAACTCGACAGCGTATTCATTCCATTGCTTTAATTCATGAACAACTATACAAATCAGGTGAATACGAAAAGATAGAACTTGTTGAACTTATCGAGGAAATGATCCAACTAATCAATAACACCTACGAACTAGAGAGTAAACCCCGGATATTATTGGAAATTGAAGATAAATCACTAAGTATCGATCAATCTACCATCATAGGCTTAATCATTCACGAACTGATCAACAATTGTTATAAATACGCTTTCGCTGACCATGCTAATCCATCTTTATCTATCAAAACAACGAATACTACAG
>CAYTFO010000152.1:0-8818 GCA_964437135.1 uncultured Roseivirgaceae bacterium
TACAAATTGCGGACCTCGATATTCCATAATGAATGATCTGCCTTATGACAGGGGAAATACTGAAATGGAAGACTTTAAACAATGTGATAATTGTGAAAGAGAATACCATGACATTTTGGATAGAAGGTATTATTCACAAACGAATTCATGTAATGATTGTGGGATAAAGATGTCAGTATATCAATCTCAAAAGCAAATTAAAGGTCTGGATCAGGATCAGATAATTATTAAAATAACTGAAGAAATCATTAAAGGAAGAATTGTTGCGATAAAAGGAATTGGCGGTTTTCTCTTAATGTGCGATGCGAGGAACAGTGAATCGATAAAAACCCTTAGATCACGAAAAAAAAGACCTGAAAAGCCATTTGCAGTAATGTTTCCTGACATTAAGTCAATTAAAGAAACCCATTATTTGAGTCAGTTTGAAGAAGAAGAGCTTTCCAGTTATCGCGCGCCTATTGTTCTTCTGCAAAGAAAAGATAAAACCACTATAGATGATGAAAATATCGCTCCCGGGCTGGACACGATTGGTGCTCTGGTCCCTTACACCCCGTTGTTTCAATTGATTTTGAATCGATTGAAGTTTCCGGTGGTAGCTACAAGTGGGAATTTAAGCGAGGCTCCTATACTTTATGACAATAACATAGCTATCCAGCATTTATCTGATATTGCTGATTGTGTAGTAATCAATGATCGGGAAATTGTTGCACCGCAGGATGATTCAGTTGTCAGGTTTTGTGAAGGTAATAGAACGATTTTACGCAGGTCGAGAGGGTTTGCACCTGCATATTTCGGATCAAAACCCGCAGAGTTAGAAAATGATATCCTTGCATTAGGAGCAGAAATGAAAGCTTCTTTTTCAATAACTCATTCCGGTTTGATTCACACATCCCAGTATCTTGGAAATCTTTCAGGATTTGAATCACAGCAGGAGTTTATACTTACAATTGAACATTTAAAATGTTTATTAAATGCCAAAATTGAAAAGGTTCTTACTGATTCTCATCCCGGATGTTTTGTAAATTCATATGCAAAAGAGCTTTCGGAACAATTCGGTTTAAAAGTAGAAGAAATACAACACCATAAAGCTCATTTTGCCGCTGTACTTCAGGAAAATGATTTGTGGAGCAGAAATGAGAAAGTGTTGGGGATGATTTGGGATGGAACAGGTTATGGTGAGGATGGAAATATCTGGGGAGGCGAGTTCTTCGAATATGAGCATGGTGAGATAGAAAGGTTGATTCATTTAAGATATGCTCCAGTCATAGCCAATGATAAGATGTCTGTTGAACCACGTTTGTCTGCTTTTGCATATACTAATGGTGCGGATTATTTGCGCCATAAGTTTTCGGAAACAGAATTTGGAGTTTATCAGCGATTATTGAAATCTTGTAAAACTAAGACCAGCAGTATGGGAAGGTTATTTGATACTGTAGCTTCAATTCTGGGTTTAATTGATATCTCCAGTTACGAAGGACAGGCTGCTTCCTTACTTGAATCCTTAGCACGGAAATCAGCAAAAAACATATCGAAAGGCTATAATTTCTCGATTTGTGGAAAAGAAATTGAATATGATAATTTATTAACTGAATGTTCATTCGATTTTAATTATAAAGTGTCAGTTGAGGATATTGCATTGAGATTACATGTGACATTGGTGGAAATGATAGAGACTGTAGCAGTACAAGAAGAGATAAGTAACATTGCTTTTTCAGGGGGAGTATTTCAAAATACATTGTTGATAGAACTTATAAAGCTCAAACTAGGATCAAATTACAATTTGTTCTTTCACAAAGAGCTCTCACCGAATGATGAGAATATTTCATTTGGTCAATTGGCATATTATCATAATGTCATTATACCTAGGGAAGAAATGGATTTTGCTTTCAATAGTATAAATGAAATAACAGTTTCATGAAATACCTGACGGAATATAGAGACCCTGAATTGGTAAAAAGATACTTAGATAAGATCCATTCGATCACAAAGAATAATTGGTCGATCATGGAGGTTTGCGGTGGCCAAACTCATAGTTTAGTAAAAAATGGCATACTAGAATTATTGCCTGAAAAAATCAGGATGGTTCATGGACCTGGTTGTCCTGTATGTGTAACTCCCTTAAACCTCATCGATAAAGCCATATTTCTTGCTGAGCAACATGACGTGATTTTATGCTCATATGGTGATATGCTTCGGGTACCCGGGTCAGAAAAAAGTTTACTGGAGGTTAAGGCAAGTGGAGCAGATATTAGAATTCTTTATTCACCCCTGGAAGCCTTAAAAATCGCTCAACAAAACCCAGATAAAGAGGTCGTTTTTTTTGCAGTTGGTTTTGAGACTACTGCCCCTGCCAATGCGCTATCTGTCGTTCAGGCTAAGTCAGCTAATATTCAAAATTATTCGATACTTTCATCACATGTACTAGTTCCCCCTGCAATAGAAGCTGTTTTGAAGGATAAAGAAAATCAGATTCAGGGATTCCTTGCTGCAGGTCATGTTTGTACTATTATGGGTTATGAGGATTATCATTCTATTGCTAAAAAATATAAAGTTCCGATTGTCGTAACAGGATTTGAGCCGGTGGATTTATTGCAGGGAATATTGTTAACGATTATGCAATTAGAAGAGGGAAGCTATGAAGTTATAAATCAGTACAGCAGAATGGTTTCTGAAAAAGGTAATTTAAATGCTCGAAAAACACTTTCAGATGTCTTCAAAGTTTCAGATCGGGAATGGAGAGGTATAGGCACTATTCCCAGTAGCGGATATGAGTTAGCGGATGAATACAGGCAGTTTGATGCAAATGTAAAATTCAAAACTTCGATTGTGGAAGTAAATGAATGTGAACAATGTATAGCAGGACTGATACTGAAAGGCCTAAAAAAACCTCATGAATGCAGTGAGTTTGGAACAAATTGCACACCATCAACACCACTTGGAGCACCCATGGTATCTTCAGAGGGTGCATGTGCAGCATATTATCATTTTTCTGACCGTGAAGAAGTTGCAACATGAATAAAAAGCTGCGAATTCATTGCCCAATGCCCAAATTGGACTTTGATCAAATCACTTTAGGTCATGGTAGTGGAGGTCTTTTAACCAATAAACTCCTGGATTCAGGAGTATTTTCTTTGTTTTCCAACGAATACCTTGATACGAAACATGATGGGGCCGTTTTTCAGCTGAGTGGAAGTACAGCTATGACAACAGATAGTTTTGTGGTTGACCCTATATTTTTTCCAGGTGGAAATATCGGCGAGCTCTCGATCAATGGAACTATCAATGACTTGGCAATGTGTGGAGCGGGTCCTGAATTTATATCTGTAGCCTTTATTCTGGAGGAAGGATTAAAAATAGATGAATTCTGGGAAATTCTGGTATCGATGAAATTTGCTGCTGAAAATGCTGGGGTTAAAATAGTAACGGGCGATACCAAAGTAGTAGAAAGAGGGAAGGGGGATAAAATATTTATCAATACTACAGGTCTCGGAAAACTACATGCTAAGTCCAAAATTGGTGAGTCACAGATTAAAAAAGGGGATAAAATTATCGTTAGTGGTGAGATAGCTCACCATGGTATTTCAATCATGTCGGTTCGTGAAGGATTACAATTTGAGTCTGAAATTGTAAGCGATACCAAACCACTTCATTCCGTGTGTCTGGGCTTACTTGATCAATATGGCAATGACATTCATTTGCTTCGGGATGCGACGAGAGGAGGGGTAGGTACTGTTTTGGCGGAGATTGCTAAAAGCTCTCGTTTCGGAATTGATTTGGCTGAGAATAAAATCCCAATTCATGAGCAGGTCTCAGCTGCCTGCGAGATTCTGGGATTGGATCCGCTTTATGTTGCGAATGAAGGAGTATTTATTTGCATTTTGGATTCTGAGATTGCTGAAGAAGCATTAGAATTAATGAGAAACAAGCTAGGAGAAGTAAATGCTTCAATTATCGGTGAGGTAGGGGATACTCATATTGGTAAAGTCATTCTGAAAAGTTCGATAGGCGGAAGCCGGGTTGTAAATATGCTACCGGGGGAACAACTTCCCAGGATTTGTTGATCATTTTTGTTTCTCAGTTGAAAATATGGCCGAGAAGAATAGAATTGCGACTAATGAGAATAGAGAGAATAACAGTTTTTTTGCTACTGAAAAGGACGATTTATTCTGATTTGGATATATAAGATTCTCTGGGAATACTTTGAGTTCATCAACATCTGCCAATCCTTTTTCAATATTCGATTTTTGATTTGAAAATTGCTCTTGCAACTGTTTTAAATCCTCAGATTGATCAATATTGAGTGATTTTAAAAATGAAATATTAACCTCATGGTCATGCCAATTCCCCAATCTTGTATTGATCTCTTTGATTTTTTCTGAATAGGGTATAAATGGATTTTTTGGATTGATCTGTGTCCACAAGGATAGTAGCTCTGCAATATTTTTAAATCCCTTTCGTATTTGATGGTATCTGATAGTTTCTGATTTTAACCGTTGAAGAATTCTAAAGTAAATACTTCTAAAATGATTATTAAGATTTTGCTCAATGGTCTTAATATGGACAGTTTTGGTAGATTTTAAAAGTTTAGCATGATACTGAATCCAGCTATCAGAGTCAAAATTCTGAGAGGTTGTTTCAAAGCTTCTTGTAGCTAATTTGATTTTTTCCTGTAAAAAGATTTTTAATTCCTTATTTTCATTGTTGAGTTGTAATTCCAGTACCTGAAGTTCCCTTACGATACCAGCTTCTTTGAAAATCGGTAGTATTTGTTTAAGCAAAAGTGTAATTTCTTCCTTTGATTTCGGAAGTAATCTTTGAAGGAATATTAGAATAGTGCGAAGTTTCTTAATACTTACCCTGAGATCATGGATGTTTTGTTCTGAAGGAAATGCAACAGTCTGATTGAAATTATTCTTAAATTCATCTAACCTCTCATAATATCGTAAATAGAGCCCATTTGGCATGGTATAAATATAGGCTAAGGCAATTCAATGCCAAATAGCCAAATCAACCCTTTTTTTCTGATTTATGTCATGAACATGAAATAGATCAGAATCTCCATTTAAATGGGGTTAGTACTCTCGAATATGATCTCCAAGATTTTTAAGGGCAAGCCGAATGCCTGTTCGCCAATATTCCCAGGTATGCGCGCCTTCACGAACCCTGAATTCAACCGGAATTTTTTTCTCTTTCATGATGCTCACGAGGTTCATATTTTGTTGTATCAGGAAATCATCATCCCCACAATCAAGTGTAATCTCGGGAATAGGAAAAGTGCCACTGAATGGATCCGGAGCCTTATATTCATCCATAGCTTTGAATGTTTCCTGTATAGAATATTTCTTGTAGTTTTCAGGATAACCATCGTCACCATATGGTCCCCATAAATTGGAGAGAAATTCCTGATCTCTGTTTGAAGCGGTGCCTGTTTCAGGTTCCACTTCTAAAACAGCGGCACTAAGTGCATAGCAGGCTTCAAACATGTCCTTATGACTAATAGCGTGGTAAAGGGCACCATATCCTCCCATCGAAAGCCCTGCAATTACTCTAAATCTACGGTCTTTCTCAATTCTGAATTTCTCTTCTATTTGTGGAATAAACTCTTTATAAAAGAAGTCTTCCCATTTTATCGACCCATCATAATTATTGATATAAAACTTATCGACAAGTCCGTCCGGCATTACGATGATCATTTCCGGAGCTTCACCGTTTGCCATCATTTCCCCGGCAGCACGATGAACTTCGCCTTTGGTTACCCAGGATTTATAATTGTCCCATGCACCATGTAGCAGATATATGACAGGGTACACTCTATTGGATTCATCGTAGCTTTCAGGTAAATAAACACAGTAGTTCATATCTCTTTTTAGGATATCACTTTTGATTACCATAGAGCAATCAACTTTTCCATTCTGAGATTGTGAAATAAATACGATCAGTAGCAAAAAAACGGAGGTAATTACTTTTTTCATCATGCTTTAAAGTGTTAAGAAAGTTAATTTATCGAAATCTAATTAAGAATTAAAGCACAAGCTAAAAAAGGATTACTGGATTATATACGAGTGGATATTAAAGTGTGAACGCAGACAAGGTCCGTAAAAATTCTTTTTAATTTTGGGTTCACGGGATTTTGTGATTACTAAATGAATGATTTAACCTAGATATACCGTATAACGGTTTGGGTATGGTGCTTGTCCCAGAGGGCATACACTATACAGTTGTACCTTCGTGTTTTTAATTTTCTAGTATGTTCATTAATGACGGGTTTAGATATAATTTTTCTTTACCGACTCTTACTGATTTTAGGAAACCTTTTTCTTCTAAAGCAATGAGATAGTTACCAACTGTTTTCGGGGTGCCTAAATCTATATCAATCAAGTTTTGTCTCTTAGTGTAAGGAAGTTTGAAGATGACTTCAACTAAATCTTTGGAATACACTTTTGGGAGCTTCTCTTTTATTTCTTGTCCTGTAGTTTCCATGAGTTGAACTATTGACTCTAGTCTTTCCAAACCTTTAATGGCTGTTGTTTCCACCATGTCCAGCATATACAGTATGAATTTAGACCAGTCATTATTCTCGGTAACTGATCTTAATCCTTCGTAATACTTGTCCTTTTGTTCGATAATGTATTCACTTAGGAAAAGAGCAGGTACATCTAATAGTTGCTCTATTTTTAATTGAAGTAAAAGTAGAATGCGACCTGTTCTTCCATTGCCGTCTGAAAATGGATGTATTGCTTCAAACTGGTAGTGTGAAATAGCCATTTTTATGAGAGGATCTATCGAATCATTTTCGTTAATAAAAGTTTCTAGATTGGCCATCTTTTCTCTTATCAATTGCTCTCCTGAAGGAGGAGTGTAGATTACTTCTCCTTGTTTATTGGATAGCGTAGTTCCTGGAGTAGTTCTAATTCCCGCTGTGTTTTGTTTAATACATTGTACAAGCTCAATACAAAGGTTTGTAGTTATGAAAGGTTGTTTCTCGAGTCGACTAAACCCCAACCAAATAGCTTCTTTATAGCTAATAACTTCCTTGGTTGCAGGATTGTCGAATTTCTTATCTGCTACTACAGCTTGATACAAGTCGTCATTGGTCGTAATGATGTTCTCGATTTCAGAACTAGCCTTAGCTTCTTTTAAGTGAAGTGTTTCGAGAAATAAACTAGGGTTGGGAAGATTTCTTATTGCACCGTTGAGTTGAGCCAAGGCTCTACTCGCCCGAATGGTTTTTGTTAAAATCTCTTTAGTCTCCAAATCAGCTTTAGGAGGAAGCAGAGGGAGATCATTGTACGGTTGAGATTTATTGAAGCCTTTCATAACGAGCGTAACTTTTACGCTTGAGCTATTAACGAGGGTAAAAATACTAAATAATTACCTTTGTTTATTTCAAAAGGTAATCTTTACTCTCCTTAGGTAACATGAAGCACAACAATTCTATATAACACACCAATGTGCTATATTCATCAAATATAGCATGATATGTAACATTATGTTATATATACAGCTTATAGCCTGGTAAATTTAACGTGCTTCAAAGTAATAGGTCTTTAAAAAAAGTGGTTGCAACCTTGTTCTTACGTTTTGTTTTTTATTTTGGATATTAACAAACAATCATAAGCTAAAACATTATCCTTTATTTTTTCTTATTTATGATGTACCTGGTTACAATGTGTGTTTGGTTAAAAACTGTAAAATTGATCCTGTCTATTTTACTGGAGCAACTATAAGAAATGAATTCTATCTTAAATCTATTTGACAAACTTGATTTGTACTGGCACGGTCGCAGATCCGCGAAACTGACCAGTAATATATTGATTATAGGCTTTCTGCTTGGTCTTGTAGTAGCAACCTTATCATTTTTTAATATCCTTGAATTAGACACCTCCTTTTTTATTTCGATAGATATTGCTTTTTCAATCTTATTGTTTTTTGAGGTACTGGGATTAATATTTTTACTCCCAAGATCAGTGGCGGATTCACTGGGAAAGCAGTTTGAAATATTTTCGATTATCCTTCTTAGATCAGCTTTTAAAGAATTCGGAGAATTTGACAGAGCACTTACTATGCAGGAACTAACGAATCCGGATTTTTATATCATGCTGGTTGATGCTTTTGGTGCTTTATTGATTTTTCTGATTATTGGATTCTATTACAATATCCAAAAACATACCCGAATTACCGATAGTGAAATGGAGCAGCAAAACTTCATCCGATTCAAAAAATTCCTCGCAATCGGGATCTTGTTGGTATTTATTCTCATTGGGGTCTATGACATATACGTCATCTATTTAGAAGGCTTTTTTGCGCCTTCTTTTCATACCTTCTACATGTTCCTGATCTTTAATGATATCCTTATTCTTTTATTTTCACTTAGGTATACAAGCAGGTACTACAATATCTTCAGATATTCGTCATTTGCATTTGCAACAGTTTTGTTACGGTTTGCACTATCAGCCGAACCGATTACAAATGTAGTGGTAGGCTTGTCTGCAGGACTTTTTGTGTTAGGTTTAAGCTTTGCCTACAACTACTTTATTGAAAACCGTGAAGCTGATGCTTAAGTAAGTTTTAGGTGTTTTTGGGTTTGGCATTACCTAACCTGAAAATGATCAGGGTAATAGCTAAAAGTCCGGCAGATGCAGCACCATACATAAGAATTTTACTCTTTTTATTTTCTAAAAGAAAGCTTTCGTTATCATGGGTGGTGATGAAATGAATTTGTGTCTCACCATCCAGTAAATGATAATTCTCCTGGTTTACATTCAGGTTAAACATCGTTGTATTTTTCACTTCATGGATTTTTCCAAAATCATAATAA
>CAYTFO010000152.1:8828-9419 GCA_964437135.1 uncultured Roseivirgaceae bacterium
CGATAGTTGACCTGATGTGCATGCCCCTTAACGAGTATTTTATCTATGCCCAACATTTTTAATTTCCGGTTGGTAACGGTCAGCATTGAAAGATTTTCATCAATATATTTTTGAAACCCCTTTAGATATTCACTTGGGGATTCGATGGTGTCATACGCTGGGTAGGCTACTAAAAATGCTTCATCTATTGTCCATGGAAATTCAATATCTACAATAACACTGTCTTTTTCTACATTGATATTGAAGAATGCTTTATTGGATTCATGTGCCAATATAGGTAAAGATAAAATGAGTAAAAGAAAGTAATTGGCTGGTTTCAAAATGCGGTAATGTTTTTAGAAAGACCAGACTAAATTAGTGAAACTCAGGAAGAATTGTTAGTGGATGCTAGAGTATTATTAACAGGTTGGAATTATTTAACATAAGGAGATAATTGCAGCAGGGGATTGATATTTAGCGAATAATATAAGATTTTTTATGTTCAGTAGTAAAATTATAGAATGGCTGTAACACAAAGCTGCACAAAGAAGACTCAAAGGTATTATGTTTGAAAAGAAGCATAAGCTAAAATTCTTAACTTATATAAACGTG